>JAJDAM010000835.1 GCA_029261905.1 Deltaproteobacteria bacterium | reverse complement strand
ATACTGCGTCGTGACTCGAATGGGGCCGATCTGAAACACCCCCTCGGTCAGATCGTGGTACGCCACCTCCGCACTCAGCGCATCGAGATTGATCGGCGAATACTCGTACGACATCTGACCCGCCAATGCCGACTGGAGTTTTCGGTCGCCGCCACCGGGCGCATAGACGTCCCAGCGCGAGCCGGGGGTAAACAGCGGAGCGAAAAATGGAAAACCTTGAATGTGATCCCAGTGGGTGTGACCGATCAGCAGGTTTCCGTTGATGGGTTCGGGTGATGCGGCCAGTAATTTGCCCAGCTTGTGAGCACCGGTCCCGCAATCGACGACGATCAACGTGCCGTCGTCCGCCCGCACTTCAATACAGGAGGTATTCCCGCCATAGCGCAACGTGGCGGGACCCGGTTGCGCTATCGATCCGCGGGTGCCCCAGAACCGGATCTGCATGGGCTGATTGTATCCGGTGCGGATAGCCTGTGCAGACCGATTTGCGACGATTCGTGAGTGACTTTTCAGCGGGTAGCCAGTGTCGCGTTCCAGAAGTTCGTTGACATTCGGGCTTGCTTTCCGGCTTGATCGATCAACCCGCTACGCTACAACCGATGGGGCTGATAGCCCTCGAACACCCTTCAGTACGCCGTACGCCAGGAGCCCACCGACGTGAAATATCTCCACACCATGGTTCGAGTTCGAGACCTCGACGAATCGCTTGAATTCTATTGCGAAAAACTCGGGCTGGAGGAGATCAACCGAATCGACATAGAAGCCGGACGCTTCACGCTGGTGTTCCTGGCAGCACCGGGCGACAGCGAGGCGCAAGTCGAGTTGACCTACAACTGGGATGCACAGGAATACGACGGCGGCCGCAATTTCGGACATCTCGCCTATCGGGTCGACGACATCTATGCGGCCTGCCAACGCTTGCACGACGGAGGCGTGACCATCAACCGCCCTCCGCGTGACGGTCACATGGCATTCGTGCGATCCCCCGACAACATCTCCGTCGAGCTGTTGCAAGCGGGCAGCCCGCTGCCTCCGCGCGAACCCTGGTTGTCGATGCCCAACGTTGGCGAGTGGTAGACGACGGCATCCCGAAAATGCAAGACGGCAACCGACGCGCGATCATCGCGGCCTTCGTGGCCAATCTCGGCATTTCGATCGCGAAATTCATCGGCTTCGCGGCGACTGGCGCTGCCTCGATGCTCGCAGAGGCCGTGCACTCGCTCGCGGATACCGGCAACCAGGGGCTGCTGCTGATGGGCGCGAAGCGCGCCCAAAGATCTGCCACCCGCGAACATCCATTCGGATATGGGCGCGAACGCTACTTCTGGGCATTCGTCGTTGCACTGGTGCTGTTCTCCATGGGTTCGCTGTTCGCGATCACCGAGGGAATCGAAAAGCTCCGCCATCCCCACCAACTCGAATCGGCTCACTGGGCGGTCGGAATCCTGGTCGCGGCGCTGGGGCTCGAGAGCTGGTCGATCTACACGGCGATCGTCGAAGCCAACAAGGTTCGTGGAGAGAAGAGCTGGTGGGAGTTCATTCGCCAGACCAAGAGCCCCGAATTGCCGGTCGTGCTGCTCGAAGACCTGGGCGCGCTGGTCGGTTTGTGCTTTGCGTTGATCGGTGTGCTGCTGACCATCGCGCTGGGAGATCCGCGATACGACGCCATGGGAAGCATCGCGATCGGGATATTGCTCGCCGTCATCGCGGCAGTGATCGCGATCGAGATGCAGAGCCTGCTGATCGGCGAATCGGCGACCGGTTCGAAGGCGAAGGACATCGAGCGGGCGATCGAGGGATCTCCGCACGTCAACAGCCTGATCCACATCCGGACGCTGCACCTCGGTCCCGAGGAATTGCTCGTCGCGGCCAAGGTCGCGCTCGACGCGAGCCTCGATTTCCCCGCTGTGGCTCGCGCCATCGACGGGATCGAGGACGCGATTCGGAGCGCGGTCCCGATAGCGCGAGTGATCTACATCGAACCCGATGTAGAACGCAGCCCGACGCCGACCTGAGGGCTCTCCGTCGGTATGCCCAGGGTATGCCCAGGATATTCCCAGAATACGCCCAGGATTGGCCATTGATTCTTGGCTCGGATCGCGGTTGACTAGCGGGTCAATTCTTGTGATTTCCACAACCGGAGAGGCCAAAGGCACATGAAGGCGGCAATACTCACAGAACTCAACAAAGAACTCACCATTCGCGACGACATCGAACTCGTCGACCTCGGCGCCGGGGAGGTTCACGTCAAGATCGTCTCGAGTGGCGTGTGCCATTCGGACGTCTCCGCACAAAACGGCACCATCCCTGCGATGACTCCGTGCGTGTTGGGGCACGAAGGCGCTGGCATCATCCAAGAAGTCGGCGACGGCGTCACTGAAGTGAAGGCCGGCGACCATGTGATCATCTCGTTCACGCCCGCCTGCCGCAACTGCAAGGCGTGCCTGCGTGGTCAGTCCTACCTGTGCATGTCGATGGGACCGATGATGGTTCCGCACTTCAAGATCGACGGGAATCCCGTCAGTGGCTTTGCCGGTTGCGGGACGTTTGCGGAGGAGCTGATCGTACCGGAATCCGCCGTCGTCAAGGTGGAAGACGACATCCCGCTCGACGTCGTATCGCTGGTCGGTTGCGGTGTGACTACCGGCGTCGGTGCCGCGATCAACACAGCCAAGGTCACGCCCGGTAGTTCCGTGGTCGTGTTCGGTTGTGGTGGCATCGGCATCTCGGCGATTCAGGGTGCGCGGATCGCAGGCGCAGCAGAAATCGTCGCGGTCGACACGCTGCCGGCAAAACTCGAAATGGCGAAGAACTTCGGCGCTACACACACCTGCCTGCCCGAAGATCTACCCGGCGTTCAGTTGGCCGTGACCGCCGGCGAAGGCTTCGACTTCGCGCTCGAGTGTATCGGAAACCCCGCCACGATTCGCGCGACCTACGACGCGACTCGTCGCGGTGGCACAGCCGTCATCGTCGGCGTTGGACGCATGGACCAGATGGTTCAGTTCTCGGCCTTCGAATTCTTCTTCGCGGACAAGACCCTTCGCGGGTCGATGTACGGCAGCGCAAATGTGCGGGTCGACATGCCGAAACTGCTGCGACTCTGGCGGACGGGCAAGCTCGACCTCGAAAGCATGATCAGCCGACGCGGCAAGCTCGACGATGTGAACGAGGCCTTCCGCGCGATGCAGGCGGGCGAAGTCATTCGGACCGTCCTCGACTTCTAGCGCGTAGAGCGCACGCGACTTCCCAATCCAACGTGCACGCGGCGGGCCCCGGCCTGCCGCGTGCACGTGCCGTCGCACACACCGCCCGGCCGTGCATGTCAGCCGATGCGCAGATCCATCACGACGGCACTGTGGTCCGAACCGGGCACCGGCACCACCTGAAACTCCTCGACCTCGAATCCGCGCACGAACCCGTGGTCGATGCGCAGCATTCGGGGGGCCCGATGCCACGGACCCCACGTCGGCCGAACCGGCCGGCCCAGCTGTTCAGCCGCGGCTCCGGCCGCGTCCGTGAATCGCTTCGCGAACCAACGGTAGACCGGCCAGATCGGTGTCGCGTTGAAATCCCCGACCAATACGCGCGAATCGCGCAGCGAATCACTCCCCTCTTCTGCAAAGAAGCGCTCGAAGTCGCGAATCTGTCGCCTTCGAACGGGCAACCCCAGTTTCGGAGTAACGACTTGCGGCGCATACATGTGAACGTTGATCACTTCGAGGGGTCTGTCGAGCTGAGACCAGGTGTCGGGATTCAGCCGAATGACTGGCGCCGATCGCATGTAGAGCGGAATCAGCGACGTCTCGACCGGCCAGCGCGTCGCGATCCCCATGCCCGAGTGATCATGCGCCGGCATCAGCTGGCCGTGGGGCATCACCTGCGCGATTGCGTCGGCCTGCTCGGGGGTCATCTCCTGCGCGGCGACGACATCGGCGTCCAGGCTCGCCACCAGGTCCGCGAAGCCTTCGGGGTGCGCGCGTCCGTTCCACAGATTGGCCGATACGATGCGAAGCCTGTCGCCCAAGATTCCCCCCACCTGAAAGACGCCTTCGCGCCCCTCCAAGTTCACCTTATCGGCAGCTCCGCTCCGAGCTGCAGCCCGATGGAGGCTCGCGATGAGCCTATGGTAGTTCAGCCCTCGGTGCGGGAGGCGGCGCGCTCACCTCTGCAGGTTCGATCTGCTTCTCAGTGCCAGATCAGGTGTGATCGGCCAGTGCGTAGTCGTGCCGTTCGGTCGGGTCCTCACTGAGATATTGCACGAACTCCCAATCGTTGCCCTCTTGATCGTGGAAATAGACGCGTTTTCGAGCAGGGTGATCGTTGGGAACGGTCGAATCCTCGTAGCCGGCGTCCTTCAACCGGCGCCGAAGCGCATCCACATCGGCGACTTCGTAGCCGAGGTGATTCAGGCCCGGCCTGCCACCGTAGGGAACCCATCGCTCTGCCGGCTCCCTCAATGCCTCGTTGAGCGCGATGTAGGTCTCATCGGTTCCGACATGTACCCAACGCGCGCCAGTCCAACCCTTGCCTTCTTGCCGGATCCGGAAGTCCGGAAAGGCCGTCTTCAAGAAGCGGATCGCTGATTCGATATCTCGAACCACCAGGTTGGCGTGTTCGAGCCGCACGCTGCTGTGTTGAATTTCGGTCATGAGGTTCTCCTGGGCGGAATGTCAGGTGGAACTACTGGCGCGCTGTCGGGCACGGTCTCAAGGTCGACCAATCTCCAGCCGATCGCGATCGAATTGCCAGATCCTCGGCGAAATGATATTTCCTCAACCATATGGACGACACGAGAGCACATCTGGCGGCGAACGTTCGAAGGTTGAGAGAATCCCGCGGCCTCAGTCAGCAGCGGATCGCGAAGCTATCGGGTGTACCGCGGCCGACCTGGGCCAGCCTGGAATCGGGCTCCGCGAACCCGACCCTGATGGTGCTGTCGCGGGTCGCGGCCGGGCTTCAGGTCTCGATCGAAGAATTGATCGGTCCCCCGCGGACCGCGGTGCAGTTGTTCCGCGCCGGTGAGATCCGTAGTCGCAAACGCGGTGGTGCCCAGTTGCGAGCGCTCGTCCCCGAAGCGATTCCCGGATTGGACATATCGAGGATGGAGCTGGCGCCCGCAGGCCAGATGGTCGGCGTGCCACACACGCCCGGGACGCGCGAGTACCTCACCTGCGAGAGCGGACGCGTCGAACTGATCGTCTCGGGCGAGCGATGGGAACTCGGACCCGCCGACGCATTGGTGTTTCGTGGCGATCAACGCCACACCTACCGCAATCCGGACGCCCGGCGGCCAGCGGTGGCAATCACCGTCGTATGTTTCGCACCGACGTCTTGATTTCGGCAACAACCCGCTGACGTGCTTCGACGCAGCCCGTCGCCATTAGCAGCCGCAATCCCCGCTGGTGGTTCGGGCGGCTTCGCGACGTCGTTCCCAACGCCACAGAAGCCCTGCGAACAAGACCGTGC
>JAJDAM010000834.1 GCA_029261905.1 Deltaproteobacteria bacterium | reverse complement strand
GTGCGATCTGGAACTTCCCGGACTCGATGGCGAGAAGTTGTTGCGCGTCAAGGAGAACAACCCGGGTGGCCCGGACATTCCGTTCGTGTTCTTGACTGGCACGACGGATCTCGACCGCAAAGCGCGACTGCTCGATGGCGGCGCCTGCGATGCGATCGCGAAGCCCTTTCATCCTGCCGACCTGATCGCTCGCCTGAAGTTGCATCTCAAAGTCAGGCGCTTGCAAGGAGAGCTTCGAATCAAGAACGAAGAACTCGAGTTGCTGTCATCCGTCGACGCACTGACGCAGCTTCGAACCCGTCGCTTCGTGTTCGAACAACTGGGTATCGAATTCCTGCGCGCCCGCCGCTACGGATCGTCACTTTCGGTCCTGATGGCCGACCTCGACGAATTCAAGGCGCTCAACGACAAGTACGGGCATCCCGGTGGCGATGCGGTGCTCCGCGGTGTCGCGGATCGCTTGAATGGGCTGGTGCGCGCCACCGACGTGGCGGGTCGCTACGGCGGCGAGGAGTTGGTGGTGGTGATGCAGGGTGATGCCGAAGGCGCGGCCATCATGGCAGACCGCTGGCGAGAGCAGATCGAATCGACCCGATTCGAGCTACCGGACGGTCGACGTGCACGCGTTACCGTGAGCATTGGCGTGGCGGCATTCGATCCGAAGATGGAATCGCCCGAAGATCTGATCGCCGCCGCCGACCGAAAGCTCTACCTCGCCAAGGAGAACGGTCGCAATCGCGTCGAGGTCTGATTCCGAGTCGCCGATCTGTGCTGGGCGGCGATCGAAATCGGATGCGATCCGTTCTGGGTCAGTGCTCGCCGGTCTTGCGCCGTTCGCGCCACGCGTCGAGTCGCTTGCGTATTTCCACCTCGGCGCCTGAATCCGTCGGTTCGTAGAAGCGCGCTGCGCCGATTTCCTCAGGAAGGTTGCTGCGCGCTACGAATTGGTCCTCGGCGTCGTGCGGGTATTCGTAATCGCGCCCGTAGCCGAGCCCTTTCATCAATGCTGTCGGTGCGTTGCGCAGGTGCATCGGAACCGGCAACGAGCCGTGGGTTTCGACCGCGGCACTGGCGCGCTGGATCGCCACATACGAGGCGTTGCTCTTGGGCGCGCACGCCAGATAGGTCACGACCTGGGCCAGCGTGAGTCGACCTTCGGGCATTCCGATCCGCTCGATGACCAGATGTCCGGAGGCAGCCACAGTCAACGCTTGCGGATCGGCGTTCCCGATGTCTTCGGACGCAAAGATCACCAGGCGGCGCGCCAAGAAGAGCGCGTCTTCGCCGGCGTCCAGCATCCTCGCCGCGTAATACAACGCGGCATCCGGATCGCTCGCCCGCAGGCTCTTGATCAATGCGGAGACGACGTTGTAGTGCTCTTCGCGGTCTCGATCGTGGACCAACAGGCGTGTGCCGGCCGCTTCCCGGATCGTTTCTGCAGAAAGCACGGTACCGGGCCCGGCGGTCCGCAACTGGATCGAGGTTGCGGCCTCCAGCAGGCCGAGTGCGCGCCGCGCATCGCCATCGGCGGCGTGCGCGATCGCGGCGACACCGGCGTCGTCGACGCCTACACCCGAATCGCCCAGGCCGCGCTCGGTATCCGCCGCAGCTCTCCGAATCAGCTCGGCGAGCGCATCGCCGGCCAACCGTGACAACGTGAACACGCGGCATCGCGACAACAGCGGCGCGTTGACTTCGAACGACGGGTTCTCGGTGGTGGCTCCGATCAGCGTCACCGTACCGGCTTCGACATGCGGCAGCAGCGAATCCTGTTGGGCGCGGTTGAGACGATGTAACTCGTCGAGGAACAGCACGGTTCGTCGTCGGTCGCGTTTGGCGCGCGCGACGACTTCGCGGATTTCTTTGACACCCGCCGTCACGGCCGAGAGCGGCTCGAACCGCGCATGGGCGCCGCCGGCCAGCACGCGTGCGAGCGTCGTTTTCCCGCAACCCGGGGGGCCCCACAGGATCAGCGAAGGCAGAGCGTCCGAATCGGCCAGCGAACGCAAAGCAGCACCTTCGCGCAACAAATCCGGTTGGCCGACGACCTCGCCGAGTGTCCGCGGGCGCATGCGTTCGGCCAACGGTGCGCGCGGGTCGACGGGCTGGGATGTCGGGGACGCCTCGTCGGACGGAAACAACTCCATCGAGTCTTGACTGTCGTCGGGGGGCATGCGCGGATGCTAGCCTGCATTTCTCACCACACCGCAGGCCAGCGACGTGCGATAGTTCAGTCGTCTTCCGGGAGTCGAAACCATGGTCATCCGCGCGATCGGCATCTGCCTGAAGCCCGACCAGGCCCAACTCGGGCCGTGGGTGCGCGAGGTGCGCGAGTGGCTGCACGACCGCAAGATCGACGTGATCCTCGGCACTGAGGCCGCCAACGCAGCCGGCTTGCCGGGCGTTTCAAGGGCCGAACTGGCGGGCCAGGTCGATCTGGTGATCGTGTTGGGCGGTGACGGATCGCTGCTGGCGGTGGCGCGTGCGATCGGCCGGACCGACGTGCCGGTGCTGGGCGTCAACCTCGGAACGCTGGGGTTTCTGGCCGAGATCTCGAAAGAGGAGCTGTACGAGACGCTCGAAGTCGTCATTGCCGGTGGCTTCCGCACCGAGAAGCGCATGCGCTTGGATGTGTGCATCATCAAGGACGGTCGAGAAGCGGGCAACTACCTGGCACTCAACGACGCGGTCATCGCCAAGAGTACGCTGTCGAGAATGATCGACCTGCAGACCTGGGCCGACAACGTCGAGGTGACCACCTACCACGCCGACGGCTTGATCGCAGCCACCCCGACCGGGTCGTCGGCGTATTCGCTGTCGGCCGGTGGTCCGCTGCTGCTTCCCGGTATCAGCGCCATCGTGCTCACGCCGATCTGCCCGCACGCGTTGACGCAGCGGCCGCTGGTGCTGCCCGAAGATTGTGAAGTTCGCATCCAGCTGCGCGACTCGCGCGGCGGCGAGGTTCACCTGACCGTCGATGGACAGGTTGGACGAACGCTGCAGGAGGGTGAGGTCGTCGAGCTGCGCAAGTCGAAATGGCCGCTACGGATGCTGGTGCCACCCGACCGCAGCCGCTTCGAGGTAATGCGCAGCAAGCTGCGTTGGGGAACGCGTTGATCGAGACACTGCGGATCGACAACTTCGCAATCGTCGAAAGAGAAGAGCTGGAGTTTGGCCCCGGGCTGAACGTGCTGACAGGCGAGACGGGCGCGGGAAAGTCGATCGTGTTGGGTGCACTCGCGCTGTTGGCCGGGACGCGCGCGAACCCGCAGATCGTCCGGGACGGCTGCGACGAAGCGGCTGTCGACGCGATCTTTCGCACCGGCGACCTCGCGGATCTGGCGGAAGACCTCGCCGAGCGCGGGTTCGCCGTCGACGATGG
>JAJDAM010000833.1 GCA_029261905.1 Deltaproteobacteria bacterium | reverse complement strand
GCAGGTTCTGGAGCAGCAGGTCGAGCGCCACCGCGTACACTTCACCCGGCTCGCTGCAACTCGTTGTCGGCGGCTTGCAACAGGTAGCGGGCGTTGTAGACCGACGTCACATCATCGATGAAAGCCCGCTCTTTGGCCTGGCTGTACCGTTCTGCGTTGCGCAATGCCAGTTCGGCGTGCGCCGCGATCAACTCGATCCGCTCCAGTTCATCCGCGCCGAACGGGCGTCCGTCCTCGAACAGCCACAGCACGCCCCTCTCTTTCTCGGCGCCGCGCACCGGAATGGCAGCGATCGCCGTCGTGGCGATCCCGACATCATACAGCGTGTCGTGTAGTTGGCTCCGATCCAGAACTTCGAGCTGTGCGATCGAATCGACATTGATCGGCTTGCTGTCCACCAGAACGTCGCGCATCGTGCGCGCCTCGGCTTCGTCGAAACCACGGAAGGCAACGCCGTTTGTCGGGATCGAGCTGCGTCGAAACAGTGCGATTCCGCGCTGACGAGGCAGGTTCTGGAGCAGCAGGTCGAGCGCCACCGCGTACACTTCACCCGGCTCGCTGCAGCGCATCAGGTTCCGACAGGATTCGACGGTCCGCAGCGTGTCGCGCAGCTTCTCGTTCTCTTCGAACAGTTGTCGTCTCGAAAGGATCCGCTCGACGACCAGGACCAGTTCGTCTTCGCGAACCGGCTTGGTCAGGTAGTCGGCCGCTCCCATTCGAAGCGCGCCGATCGCGCTTTCGACGCTGGCGTTGGCGGTCAGTAGAACGAAATCCGTATTCGGGTGGGCCCGACTGACCTGGTCGAGCAACTCGACACCGCTCATGCCGGGCATCGTCAGATCCGAAATCACGAGGTCGATGGGCGTCCGTCGCAGGATCTGCAGTGCAGCCTCACCGGTGTCGCAGAGCTCGACGTCCGCGAGGTCCGCGATCGCGTCCGCGACCATCGTGCGAATCAGGCGGTCGTCGTCGACAACGACCACGCGATGACGCCGAGGGTTTCTCGCGTCCTGTTGTATCGGGCGCTGGTCCGACAAGCTCACAGATCCCCCAGATACTGGATTCGGCAATGCGGGCGAGGCGCTTGAGACTCAAGTTGCCGTGGCAGAATAGCCCCGAATAGCGCGGGGCGCCGTACCGAACTGCTCGAACCGAGTTGCACGCGCTTGAAACTGCCCCGCGACCCAAATGTCCCAATCAGCCGCAGTGCGACGGGAGGCTGACCGGAGCAACTCGCGTTACGTTCGCCACGATGTCGGAGACCAGCAGCGCGCTTGCACACTACCAACGGCAGCGGGACTCGTTTCGCTGGGATGTTCCAGAGGCGTTCAATTTCGGCCGGGACGTCGTCGACGCCCATGCGCAAAACCCCGACCAGCCTGCCGTGTTGTGGAAAAATGCAGCCGGAAGCGAGCGACGGCTGACCTTCGCCGAAGTCCGAGACGAATCCAATCGCGTCGCAGACCTGCTGCGGTCGCTCGGTGTGGGGCCGCTCGACCCGGTCATCCTGATGCTCCCGCGCGTTCCCGAGTGGCAGATCGTAACGGTCGGCGCGCTCAAATGCGGCGCGCTGCTCATCCCGAGTTCGACGATTCTCCGTCCCAAAGATGTGGCCTACCGAGCACGACACAGCGGCGCGGTGGCCATCATCACCGTCAGCGAGCAGACCGCCAGCGTCGATCCGATCCGAAGCGAGATCCCGAGTGTCCAACACTTCCTCGAGCTCACGACCGACGGCGCATCGCGGCCCGGCTGGATCGACTTGCGCGGTGCAATGGACAGCGCCTCCGACGGCTGGGATGGCAACCCGAACTCCGCCTCGGATCCCGCCCTCGTCTACTACACATCGGGGACCACGGGCCCACCGAAAGCCGTGCTCCACAGCCACGCCTACACCTACGCACAGCGCTACACGACGACCCATTGGCACGGAGCGCGGCCGGGAGATCGGCTTTGGACCACCAGTGACACGGGATGGGCAAAAGCTGCGTACGGAGTGATCTTCGGCCCCTGGAGCGTGGGTGCCGAAGTCGTGTTGTTCGACGGGCGCTTCGACGCGCGCAGCGAACTCGAGTTCCTCACGGAAGTCGGCCCGCACATCTTCTGTGCTCCTCCGACGGAATTTCGGATGTTGGTCAAAGAAGACCTCAGCCAGTTGCGGATCCCCAACCTGCGCGAATGCGTGTCGGCCGGAGAGCCGTTGAACCCCGAAGTCATCCGGGCGTGGAAGGAAGCGACCGGCATCACAATCCGCGACGGCTACGGCCAGACCGAAACGATCCTGCTCGTCGGCAACTTTCCCGGCGTCCCGGTGCGTCCGGGTTCGATGGGGCTGCCCATGCCAGGGCACCGTGTAGAAACGATCGATGCTTCGGGCAAGCCGGTACCCGTCGGCGAGGTTGGCGACATCGCCGTACACGGGAACCCACCGAGTCTGTTTCGCGAGTACTGGAAGGACGACGCCGCGACGACTGGCTGCCGGATCGGCGATTGGTACATGACGGGGGACCGGGCCACGATCGATGAAGACGGCTACTTCTGGTTCGTCGGACGCTCCGATGACGTGATCATCTCGGCCGGCTATCGGATTGGCCCATTCGAAGTCGAGAGCGCGCTGATCGAGCATCCCGATGTCGTCGAGGCCGCCGCGGTTGCGGCCCCGCACCCAGACCGCGGTTCGATCGTCAAGGCCTACGTCGTGCTCCGCGAGGGCGTCACGCCCGATGCTGAACTCGTGACACGACTCCAAGATCACGTCAAAGCCGTGACCGCGCCTTACAAATACCCGCGCGAGATCGAATTCGTCGAGTCGTTACCGAAGACCGTCAGCGGCAAGATCCGCAGGATCGAGTTGCGCGAGCGCTCGGAGAGCGCCGCCAACACGGCCGCCGAATAGACAGCGACCACGTCGACAACTCGGCGGCTGACTCGGTAGCTATTTCGGCAACTACTTCCGCAACTATTTCCGCAACTACTTCCGCAACTACGAGCGGCGGTTTTCCGGTGGCAGCACCTGGGTCCAGGTCTGACCGGCGTCCTTGGTCCGCAGCACCATTCCGGCCTGTCCGACGATATAGCCGACGGATTTCTGCGGCCCGAAGTTGACGTCCCGCATGAACGTGAAGATCGCCGGGAACTGCGACTCGGTCGGCTCCATCCACGTATTGCCGCCATCTTTGGAAGTGCGCACCAGCCCCTTTTCCCCAACGGCAACGATGCGATCGGCTCCGGTCGCCACCGAGAAGAACGCGTGCTTGCGGTCGGTTTCCCGATACAGCCAGCTCCTGCCGCCATCGAAACTCTGCAGGATGACACCACCGAGACCTGCGATCAGTCCGTTGTTGTCATCCGTGAAACGAATCGTGAACAGGTACGGGTTCTGCATCACGGCAACCTTGATGCCCGGAACCTCCGCGCGGCGACCATCGAAATACCGCTGCAGGAACGTCTCATCGTGTTCGACGAAATCTTCGAAATCCCACGGCGGCTTGTTCGGAATCCGCATGCGGTCGGACAGGATCCCGTTCTCTTCGAGAACCGCTTTGACTTCGTCCACGCGGGCCGAAAGGATGTCGAACAGCTCGGACGGATCCTCTTCGTTGGCGAACTCGCGCAGTTCGCGTTCGTTGGCGAACGGATCGATCAGCACGTTCAAATGGGTCGCGTCCTCGATGCTCTTGGCGAACACCTCGAGCGAGCCGACGTGCGATTCGGAGAGCCCGATCTGGTTGTAGTCGAGTTCGATCGGATCCATCCTCTGTGCGCCGAGGATCTCACCCCGCTCCCAATTCTTTCCCAGGTCTTCGGAGTAGTAGATGTACCCGAACTCGCCGACGATCCAGCATTTTTGGGCGGGCAACGGCAGACAGGAAACATTGTTCAATCCGACGTCTTCGTAGACGAGTTCTCCGGCGCGAACACGCGCCTGGTCTTCACTCGACAGCCACACGAACATCGGATGCTCGAGCGTCACCGGCACCGAATGATCGGACCATGTCTTGCCGCCGTCTTCGGTAAAGATCCGGCTGCCCCAGACGCCTACGACCCACGCGCGATTGGAATCGATCGCGTGCACGCCAAACAGGTGGGAGCCTTCTTCCTCTTTGATATTGGGTTGCTTCTTCCAAGTGCGGCCGCCGTCCTCGGTACGGACAATCGTGCCGAGCTGCCCCACCGCCCAGCCGATGCTCTTGGTCGCCATCGAAACGGAGTAGAGCAATCGCGATGTGTCACTCGACCCTTTGGACCAGCTATCGCCGCCGTCTTCGGTGAAATAGGTCGCACCGTGATACCCGACCGCTACGACATTGTCCTCGTCTACGACGGAGACCGCGAACAGGTCGTCGAGAATGTCGATTTCGCCTTCCGCGTAGCGGGGCGAATAATCGAGGACATGGCAGCCGAACAGGCTGACCGTCAGGGTGAGTAGGACCGCCTGTAGCGGCCTGAGGCACGAAGATCTGGACACGAGAAGAGACTCCCAATGGGTTCCCGGAGAGCGGCTCGGCTCGTCGGGGGGAACGATTCTGTAAACTACTGGCACGCGCGTTGTCAAGAGCGGTCCTTCGGTCGTACACCGCACTCGCCTCGATAGGGTCTTTGAGCTGCCACTGTTGCGACAGCAAACTACATGCGACAGGAAACTAGAGGAGTTCGAGGATCGATGCAGACCGCGGTTCCGCCGCCGGCCTCGGAGACGACGATCGCAGCGTCCCTCCAGCCAGACATTAGACATCCAAGCCTCGCATGGCGTTTCGCCTGGCGGAAATGGGGCTTGGAGCAGGTTCTTCGCCTGGCGCTGTGCGCATTCCAGATCGGCCTGGACCGATGCGTGACCGGCCTGGCCGCAATCATGGGGGGCAATCAACCCATACGGATCGAGAGATGGAACCAGCGGTCCGCCCAGCGTCTGGTTGCAACGCTGGGCGGGCTGAAAGGCGCGTTCGCAAAAGCCGGCCAGTTCGCGGCAGTCCGGCACGACCTGCTGCCCGAATCGGTGACCGTTCCGCTGGCGGAGCTTCGGGACCGTGTGCCGCCGCTGCCATTTCGCTGGGTGCGGGCCATGGTGGAAGCGGAACTCGGCCAGCCGCTCGAAGTGCTTTTCACGGATTTCGCAGAAGAACCGCTGGGCGCCGCGTCGATCGCGAAAGTGCACCGCGCACAGCTCCCGTCAGGTGCCGTTGTCGCGGTCAAAGTCCTATACCCCTGGCTCCAGGGCTCGGTGCCCGCAGACATGGCCATCGCGCGCGGGTTGCTTCGGGCCTGGACATCCCTCACGCGACGATCGGGCATCAACCTGGCCCAGGTCCTGTCGGAGTTCGAGACCGGCTTCCGCAGCGAACTGGATTTCGTCCACGAGGCCGAGATCGCGAGAGAGATCCGAGAAAATCTCTCCGGCGATGACCGCGTCGCCGTCCCGCGGGTCCACGGCTCCCATTCGTCCGGCCGAATCCTCACGATGGAGTACTTCCCGACGGTGCGCGTCGACGACGCGGCTGGGCTCGAGCGCCTGGGCGTCGATCCGGCGACGATCCTCGGTACGATCGGCCGATCCTACGCGAAGCAGGTTTTCGTCGACGGCCTGTTCCACGCAGATCCGCATCCCGGCAACCTGTTCGTCATCGACGAGCCGGGAGCCGACGAGCGCCCTCGCCTGCTGTTCGTCGATTTCGGCCTGAGCCGCCGCCTCGACCCCGAACTCCGCGACGAGATGCGCCGGGCCATCTACGCGCTGGTCCAGCGAGACATCGACGGCTTCCTCGACGGAATGCAGCGCCTCGACATGATCGCACCGGGAGCCGAACCATCCGTCCGCGCCGCCGTCACGCAGATGTTCGACCGAATTGGAGCTAGCGGAGCCCTGCAAGTCGCCGGCTCCGAAGTGCTGGGCCTGAAGGACGAAGCCAAAGCACTCCTGCAGCAGACCGAAGGCCTCCAGCTACCCAACGATCTCCTGCTGTACGCAAAAACCCTGAGCTACGTCTTCGCCCTCGGAGAAGAAATCGCCCCCGATCACGACCTGATGAAACTGTTCCTCCCCTACGTCTTGAAATACCTGGCACAGAAACCCAGCATGGCCGATCGGTAGAACGTTTCCACGACATCGCTGTTCGGTCTTGATTGGGTGTTGTGTGCGGGTATTCAGGAAGCGACTTGGCTGCCCGAACGGCTGGGGCGAGGGCGCGTCGTACTCAGCAGGCCCATTCCGTGCGCCGCGCCCTCGCCCCAGCCTCAGTGGCTACTGGGCTCAGCGGGGGAGACCCGGAGAATATCGCCGCAACAGCGACACACTCCGCGCGGATAGCTATCGGGAAGAGTTCTT
>JAJDAM010000832.1 GCA_029261905.1 Deltaproteobacteria bacterium | reverse complement strand
CGCCGAAAGCTTCGGAGTCCTGGCACGGCGGTGCGGATTCGAGCCGGTTCCCACCTCTTGTCGCGAGTCGACCCTCCCCGAGCTTTCCGACCTGAACCTGCGGGACGAGTCCAACTCCCTCTCCTTCGCAACGGACCTGCGCAAGACCGCAGAGCTCACCTGCTGGCGCATCGATCCCAGCAAGGTCGTAGGTGCGAAACAGGTGGGAGAACTGGCGGAGGGGCATCCCCTGTTCAAGAGCACCGGCCGGGACCCCCAGGTCCATTACCGATTCGAACACCCCATCGACACGGACCGGATCGTGGTCGCCGCGATCCGGGGCGCCAACCTGAGCCAGTTCCGCGAGCACAACTACTCCGAGGCTTACCTGGTTCAGAGCGCCGAGCAGGCACTGCCGATCGACAGCTCGATGCGCTCGGTCTACCACACCAGCTTCGTGGCGGCACCGCTGATTTCGTCTCGCCACACGGGCGAGCGGGTCGACTCGCTTCGCTTCGATCCCGGTTTTCGTCGTGGCGAATATTTCACCACCGGCCCCGCCGAGATCTACTTTCGCGAAGAGACCGCAGCACCGAACGCATGAGTAGCCGCTACGACTTGAACGCAGATCTCCGGCGGCAGTTGCTGCAAGCTGCGGACGAACTCGAAGGACTCGTCGAATTGGCGGTTTGCGGGCGCACGTGGCAGTTGAGCAAACGGATCGCCCGCCGTCTCTCCATGGATCGCGAGCAGCCACTCGAAGTGCTCCGAGCGTGCATCCTCGAGTTTCGCAGGGTTCTGCTCCGAGACGATGCAGCGACGGTGCGCGAAGCGTTGCTCGACGCCCAGTCAGCATTTTCGGCAGCCGAGTCGGCTACCCCTTATCGGCTGGCAAGACACGCCGCACGGATCCACAACCTGTCCCGTGCACAGTTGTTGAAGCCCGGTCCGATGGAGCGCATCAGCGAACTGCTGAACTCGATGCGTCCCCGGCTCCAGTCCGCGGTGAAGTTGGGAGTGGACGTCGTTGTGCCGGTGTACGGCGAGACGGAGAAAACTCTGAGTTGCCTCGAGAGTGTCCTGGGATCGTCGAACGCGACGCTGTACGAGCTGATCGTCGTCGACGACGGCAACCGCGAACCCGAGTTGCTCGCCCGACTCGATGCGCTCCGAAAATCCGGCCACATCGAGCTCATTCGCAACCGAAGGAATCTCGGATACACGGTGAGTGCGAATCTTGGGCTCTCGCTACACCCTGACCGCGATGTCGTTCTCCTCAACTCCGATACTCGGGTCCACGGGGACTGGCTCGATCGGCTGCGACGCGCGGCCTACAGCGACTGGCACATCGCGACTGTCACCCCGTTTTCGAACTGTGCCGAGATCTGCAGCTACCCAACGCCGGGGCCGGGTGGAGAGCTGCCTCCCGAACTCGATCTCGCCAACCTCGACGCCGCATTTGCATCGCTCAATGCCGGCCGAACATTCACGCTGCCCACCAATGTCGGCTTCTGTACGTATATGAGACGAAGCTGCGTGAACGAGATTGGCTCGTTCGACGAACGCAGTTTTCCGCGTGGGTACGGCGAAGAAAACGACTTCTCGATGCGGGCTCGCAACGCCGGCTGGCGGCACGTGATCGCAGCCGATGTCTTCGTGGAGCACATCGGCGGCGCGTCCTTTGGGCCGGCGAAGGCGAAGCTGGTGCGTGCTGCGATTGCGCGCGTCAGCAGCCTTCACCCACGCTACCTCGCCGATGTAAATGATTTCGTCGCCGAAGACCCGTTGCTCGACCCTCGCCGGCGGGTCGACCTTGCTCGCGCCGCATCGACGCGAGGCTCGGTACTCATGGTGACTCACGACCGGGGCGGTGGCACCGAGCGACACGTCAACGAACTCGTCGGTCGATTGCAGGGGGCCTCGGTACCCACGGTGGTGCTCCGCCCTGAAGGCGAGAATCGGGTCCGTCTCGACGTGCACTCCACACCTTCGACACCCAATCTCGTATTCGAGACACCGGCCGAACACACCGATTTGCTGCAGGCTCTGCGCAGCCTGCGCGTCACTCTCGTTCACTTCCACCACCTCTTGGGGTTGCCACCTCGTATTTCAGCTCTCGCCACTGAGCTTGGTGTCGCCTACGACGTGACTTTGCACGACTATTTTTCGATCTGTCCGAGAATCAACCTCGTCAGCGGCGAGGGTCGCTACTGCGGGGAACCCGAGATCGACGCATGCAACCGCTGCGTCGCGTCCTGCGGGAGCGTTCTCGGCAGCTCCGTGGACATCGCACGCCACCGAACCCGGTCGAACCGCTTTCTCGCCGGAGCACGCAAGGTGTTCGTGCCCTCACGAGACGTCGCGGTCCGGATGCAACGATACTGCCCGGACATCGAGTTCACGTTGCGGCCGCACTTCTCTGTCGCTGCCCGACCGATGCCGGTGGCTCGTCGGTCGGGGGGGGCGCTGCGCGTAGCCGTCATCGGCGCGATCGGCATCGAGAAGGGGGTGGAGATCCTCGAAGCTTGTGTTCGGGATGCCGATGCGCGACGACTCCCCCTCCACTTCTGCCTGGTCGGCTACTCGGATCGGGACAGCAGTCTACTGAGCCATCGACGCATGACGATCACCGGGCGCTATGCAGAGGACGAGGTTTTCGAGCGGCTCGAACAGAGCGCGTGTCACCTCGCATTTCTACCCTCGATCTGGCCAGAGACCTACAGCTACACCCTATCCACCGCATTCGCAGCCGGCCTCTACCCGGTCTGCTTCGATCTGGGCGCGCAACGTGAGCGGATCACCGAGACGGGATTCGGAAAACTGCTACCGCTTTCCTCGACGCCGTCGGCCATCAACGACGCACTCCTCAGCATCGATCT
>JAJDAM010000831.1 GCA_029261905.1 Deltaproteobacteria bacterium | reverse complement strand
TCCATGCCTTCCATGTGCGGCCAGTCGGAACCGAAGATGACCTGATCGGCCCCCATGTGCTCGATGATGTCGGGGATCTTGTCCTCCCAGAAGGGATTGATCCACACGTTCCGGCGGAAGAGCTCGGAAGGATCTTCCTTGTAGTACCACCGCATCCGCTGTTTGGATTGCTCGAGCTTTACGAACAGGTCGGCGAGAAAGCCAGAACCATTCTCGATGGAAGCGATGCGCAGGTTCGGAAAGCGCTCGAACATCTTGTCGTACGCGAAGGTCGCGAGGAAGTCGTAAATGGCGCGCTCGGGGATCATGCCCGCAACGGTGGGCTTGCGGCCGCCACCTAACACCGCGAGAGCCGCGTTTCCCCCGTAGCCGTTCGCCGTGTAGCCATTGCTTCCGACGTGCGCGACCACGGTGATGCCCGCTTCGTTGACGCGCGCCCAGAACGGATCGAAGCGCTCGTCGCCGGGCGAGCACCAGCCATCTGCCGTGCAAACTGCGGAGGGGCGCATCACCAGCACCCGGGCGTCTTGTTCGAGCGCCCACTCGAGTTCGCGGCACGCCCAATCGACGTCGGCCAGCGTGATGTAGGGCGCACAGAAGAGCTTGCCTTTGTAGCTGAGCCCCCAGTCTTCCTGGAGCCAACGGTTGAATCCTTCAGTGAGGGCGCAGAGGGCTTCGATGTCGTGACACATGGCCTGCTCGTAGAGGACACCCGCTGTCGGAAACAGCCAGATGCCGTCGAGCCCCTGCTCCTCGACGCGGGCGACTCGCGCGTCGCGGTCCATGTACTCCGGTGGTCGCGGCTCGAGCGAAGAACGCGTCAGCTCGATGAAGGTCTTGCCCTCCGGGTTGCCGCGATAGTACTCGCGCAAGACACCGGGCTTCGAGATCGGATTGAAGGTCGGGTTGCCCACGGATTGATTCAGCTTGCCGGCAACCAGGTGGTATCGCTTGCCGTCCATCTCCACCCACTGCACGCACCGCTTCTGCATCCGTCGCGGGACGTGTCGCATGAATGCGTCTTCCGCTTCGTAGTAGTGGTTGTCGCAGTCGAAGAGACGACCGTCGTATTGCTCCATATCCAGCTCCTTCGATGGCGGCGCTATGGGCCGCGGAATTCGCGCTCGCTCTTCTCGCGGAACGCGCGGATCGATGCACACCCCACGTTCACACGAGGTTCACCGGCAGACGCTTGATGCCGCTGATGAAGTTCGACTGCAGCCGCTCGGGCGGCCCAGCCAGGCTCGCGTTCGGGAACCTCCGCAGAAACTCCTCCAGCGTCACGCGCATCTCGAGCCTCGCGATGTGACTCCCCATGCAGAAGTGCGTGCCGACGCCGAATGCGAGGTGGGGATTGGGGCGTCGGGTGATGTCGAAGACCTCGGGGTCGTCGAACACATGAGGGTCCCGATTCGCAGCGCCGTAGTACATCACGACCTTGTCGTCCTTGCGGATCTCCTGGTTGCCAATCTTCGTGTCGCGCATCGCCGTCCTCCGGAACTGCATGACCGGCGATACCCAGCGCAGGATCTCCTCGATCGCCTGCGGAAGCAGGGAGGGATCACGGCGCAAGCGGTCGAACTGCTCGGGGTGTTCGCAGAGCGCCTGGATCCCGCCCGATAGCGCGTTCCGGGTCGTTTCGTTGCCGGCGATGATGAGCAGGAAGAAGTTTACCTGCGTCATCATGCGGGTGAGCGGCGCGCCGTGGAACGCGCCACTGACCAGATTCGAGAAGACATCGGCGCCCGGACGCTTCCTGCGTTGCCGAGCCAGCAGCGCGGACTGGACGAAGATCTGCAGTAGAGCGAACCGAGCGCGCAGCAGATTGAAGGAGCCGGGCTCCCCAAAGCGCATGGTCTCGTTGGTCCAGCGGTAGAACCTCGCCGTGTACTCGTCGGGGACACCGAGGAAGTTCGTGAGGACGCGAAGTGAGATGGGTGCCGAGACGTCGTCCACGAAGTCGCAGTGCGAACGTGATGCCAACCGATCGAGGGTCTCGCAGACGATCTTGCGCATGTGTGGCTCGGTCTGCTGGACGGCCCGAGGTTTGAACTGCACGTTCATCAGGTTGCGCAGCTCCGAGTGATCCGGCGGATCCATCTGGATCAGCTGCTCTTTGGCCAGGCGACGTTCGCGGGGATGGAGTTCGTTGAGTGCAGAGGTTCCCGCAGCCGATGAAAAGAGTTCCGGGTTCTTCGAGACGAAGGTCACGTCTTCGTAGCGCGTGAGGGCATAGTATCCCGGGCCCGGCGCGAACACCGGGAGTTCGCATTCCTGTTGCCAGTGCACGGGATCCTGCTCGCGCAGCAGACGGAAGTACTCATTGGGAACCCCCGCGACGAAAGTCTGCGGGTCGGAGAGATCGAGGTCGCCCGGGCGAAGGGCCCCCCGAGCCTGCGGCGGCGCGCTCGTTGCTCCGCCTTTCATCTGCTGCGTTTGCATTGGGTTCGGTGCGGTCATGTCGACACTCCGGTCAGCGATCGGAAACGATCCAGGCGACTGGCTGCTTGAGTTCGTCGGGCGCCGTTCGCTCCCAGCTTCGCAGCGCCGCCGCCAATGACTTCGCCATGACCGTGCGAGCCTCCTCCGGCGCGCCGTCTTCGATCGCATGGATGACCCGCTCGTAATTTCGAAGTGCCGACCGACGCTGCTTCTCGTCCCAGGCGGCACTGGTCTCTCCCGACATGCGGTGCAGCGCTTCGACGAGGATCGCGAGTACGCGATTGCCCGACGCGGTGGCGATCAGATTCATGATGTTCCGGGCTTCCTCTCGGAAGAAGTCCGGGTCGCGCACACTGGTGTGCATCCGAGCCATGCTCTCGTGCAGCGTCGCGATATCCTCACGGCTCGCGTTGGCCGCGGCCTCGGCCGCTAGCACCGGGTAGATCGAGCGCCGTGCCTCCACCACCGACCGAAACGATGCGTCGGCGAACTGCAAGTGGAGCGAGAGCACGCTCGCGAGATGATCGGCACCGGGAACGCTGACGACCGGACCACCGCCCGGCCCCGCCTTGATGCGAAGCGCCCCCTGGAGCTCGAGGAATCGCAGCGCCTCGCGCACCGTGGCCCGTGCTACGCCGAGTTCTTCGACCATCCGGTGCTCGGCGTCGAGCTGCGTCCCGGGGCGAAGGCGCCGGCGCCGGATCTCGTTCACGAGCTTGCGGGCGATGCGGACGGCGGCGCGTTCGGGGCTGCGCTTCGTGCTCATCCGGTCGTCACCTCTCGGTGTGGTCTCGCTGGCGGCTGAATAACTAGTATCATAGTATTGCCGTGAAAGCGACCACTGCCGCTCGGAGCTCGGAGAAAGCCATGTCGATCGCCCTGACCGAGGAACATCAGGAGCTCGCCCGCGTCGCTCGCGCCTTCCTCGATTCGCATGGTGCGCGCGGAGAATCGCGCGCCTTGCTCGAAGCGCCGAGTGATCGTTTGCCGAACTCCTGGAAGGAAATGGCCGAGCTCGGATGGATGGGGCTTCACGTCGACGAGGCGCATGGAGGCCAGGGCTTCGGGCTCCCCGAGCTGTCGGTCGTCGTCGAGGCGTTGGGCTTCGCGATGGCACCCGGGCCGTTCCTGCCCACCACGCTGGCGGCGGCGCTCATCGCCGAGTGCGGAAGCGATGCCGCACGCGAGGCCCTGCTGCCCGGCCTCGCCGACGGATCGCTCGTCGGAGCCGTCGGCCTTGGCGGAGATCTCGCGTCCGACGGAAACGGCCGGCTCCACGGTTCGGCCGGTCTGGTGTTAGGCGCGGAGGTCGCGCAGATCTTTGCGATCTGCGTGGGCGACGACGTCGCGCTGCTCACTCCTGACCCCGCGGGTCTCTCGATCCAGTCCCAGAAGAACCTGGATCCCAGTCGGCGGGCCTCTGTCATTCGCTGTGACGGGGTCGAAGTCTCGGTGTCTTATCGCTTGCCCGGAGCCCGCCGCTCCCTCGAACGACTGGCCCGAACACTCTCCGCCGCCGAAGCCGCCGGCGGCGCGCGCGCGTGCACCGAGATGGCATCCGCATACGCCCAGGAGCGCGTGCAGTTCGGCCGGCCGATCGGCACCTTCGGCCCGGTCAAACACCATTGCGCCAACATGCTCGTCGCGACCGAAGAGGCGACGGCGGGAGCCTGGGGCGCCGCGCGTGAAGATCTCAGCAACGACGAGGCGGAACTCGCGGCCGCCGCTGCATGCAGTCTCGCCCTGCCCGCCTACGTCTACTGTGCGAAGCAGAACATCCAGGTGCACGGCGGCATCGGGTACACCTGGGAGCACGACGCCCATCTCTATCTTCGCCGGGCGATCGCGCTCGACGCGCTGATGGGACCGGTCGATCGGGCGCGTGAAGACGTCGTGCGGCTGATGACACGCGGGGTACGCACCAAGACGACGATCACACTGCCGCCCGAAGCGGAGGCCTTCCGTGGAGAAGTCCGGGCCTTCATCGAGCGGTACGAGGCCCTGCCCAAGGAGGCGAGGCGGAAGGCGCTCAGCGACAGCGGCTACCTCGTGCCTCACTGGCCGAAGCCGTGGGGCCGGGACGCAGGACCCATCGAACAGCTCGTCATCGAGGAGGAATTCAGGGGTGTACGGCGGCCGGACTTGAGCATCAGTGGCTGGAACACGCTCACCATTGCCCAGAACGGATCCCCCGAGCAGGTAGAACGTTTCGTCCCGCCGAGCCTCGAGGGCGAGATCGAGTTCTGCCAACTCTTCAGCGAGCCCGGGGCCGGCTCCGACGCGGCCGCGGTGCAGACTCGCGGAATCCAGGTCGACGGTGGCTGGAGAGTCTCAGGACAGAAGGTCTGGACGAGTAACGCGCATCTATGTACTCACGGCTTTGCGACCGTTCGAACCAACCCCGACGCGTCCAAGCATGCCGGCATCAGCATGATGGTGATCGACCTGCACGCCGACGGCGTCGAGGTGCGCCCGTTGCGCCAGATCACCGGCCACTCGCACTTCAACGAGGTGTTTTTCGACGACGTTTTCGTTCCGGACGACTGTGTCGTCGGGCCCGTCGATCAGGGTTGGACAGTCGCCCGCAACACGCTCGGCAACGAACGGGTCTCGATCGGCGGCGGCGCCGAAGGGGGAACGGCCGGTGGGCCGAATCTCCTCGAGCTGCTCGCGAAGTTCGCTGCGGACGACACGGGCGTGACCCGTGAGGTGGGTGCCGCGCTCGCCGAGACCGAATCGATCGCACTGATGAACCTCCGCGGCGTGATCCGGGCCGTCGAAGGTTCGGAACCCGGCGCCGAGGCGAACGTCACGAAGCTGCTCGGCTCCGAAGTCGCTCAACGCAATGGCGCCATCGCAGCGAAAATCGTCGGACCCGCTGCAGCCGTGAGGGAAGGCGATGCGCGCCTGGTCGGAACCTGGATCATGGCGATGATGGGTGCGACGATCGGCGGAGGTACGTCCGAAATCATCCGCAATCAAATTGGAGAACGGTTGCTCGGTTTGCCGCGGGATCCGTTGATCAAATAGACGGCGTCGAGACGTCGAGAGAAGGAGAGCGCGTCATGTCGTCGAACGACGAGAAGCCCCCGCCGCACCGCATGGTGAAGTGGTCCCCGCCCTACCGGCGCGAAAACGTCGAGCTGCCCGAGTTTGACCTCATCGAGATCGAACGCGACGGCCCGGTCGGCCGCATCATTCTCAACAGCCCCGACAAGCGCAATCCACTCGGCTACGAGCGGCTGCTGCAGATCGAGGCGGCGGCCAAGCTGCTCGAGCTCGATGAAGAAGTCCGCGTCCTCATCATCAAGGGCCAGGGGACGTGTTTCTCCGCCGGCTACGACATCACGCCGGTCAAGAAGGGGGAGCGTCAGCGCAACATGCCGCCCGGGGGCTACATCCACCCGGAGCGCGACCGCATGTGGCAATCGTACGATCTCGAACACGCCCGCGTGTACATGACGCTGTTCGACCTGCAGAAACCCGTCATCGCGCAGATCCACGGGGCCTGCCTCGCGGGCGCAACCGAGCTGGCCGGGTTTTGCGATCTCCGGGTCGTCGCCGACGACGCCAAGATCGGGTGGCCGGTGGGTCGCAACTGGTCGCCCGGTAACCTCCAGTACATCCCGTGGCTGGTCGGAATGACACGAGCGAAATACTACATGTTCACCTGTGAGCCGATGAGCGGGAAAGAAGCCTTCGAAGGCAATTGGGCCTCC
Source organism: Deltaproteobacteria bacterium (assembly GCA_029261905.1). Lineage (GTDB taxonomy): Bacteria > Myxococcota_A > UBA9160 > UBA9160 > SMWR01 > JAJDAM01. The sequence continues at coordinate 806 of JAJDAM010000831.1, read as the reverse complement.
GAGTCGGTCCCCGCGGATCGACTCGAAGAGCGCACCGAGGAGCTGGCGCGCAAGATCGCTCTCACACCCACCGATCTCATCATGTTGACCAAGCGCAGCATCAACCGACAGTTCGAGATCATGGGATTCAAGACGGGTATTTCGAGCAGCGTCGACATGTTGGCGCTATCGACTTTCCGCGAGCAAGGGCTCTACTCGAGGAAGTCGCGAGACGTCGCGGATGGCGGCGACGAATTCATCAAGCGGTCGCATCGCGACGGACTCAAGTCCGCGCTGAAGTGGCGCGAACAGACCTTCGGAAATCACTACCGGTCTCCTGACGAGGCCGAGTCGGACGAAAGCACCGGAGAAGAGTGAGATCGATCATCCGGTCGGTCTGTGGGCGGTTGCCACGACCTGGGAACACTCATAGAGGCTCGGTTGGCGCGCGGACACTTTCCAACGAAGCATCGCAATCAGGAGATCTCCATGACTATCCCGTCGGCGACATCCGAACGCATTCTGTTGGAAGAAACCCGCAATGGCGTACGGATCCTCCGGATGAATCGGCCGGAAGTGAAGAATGCGCTCTCGAACGACCTGACGCGGGCGCTTGTTCGGAGCCTCGAAGAAGCGGGAACTGACGCCGAGGTTCGGGTGGTCGCACTGACGGGCGTTGGCAGTGCGTTCTGTTCGGGTGCGGATCTCAGCCCGAGAAAACCCGGGGATCCCGAACCGGATTCCGTCGAGCAAACCGCGGACATCGTGGTTCAGCTGGTAACCGGTATGCGAGTGACTTGCGAAAAGCCCGTCATCGCGGGCATCAA
>JAJDAM010000830.1 GCA_029261905.1 Deltaproteobacteria bacterium | reverse complement strand
CTCTGGGACCTCGTCAACCGCGCCAGCCGAGAGTTGGCCCGATTCCTACATCAGCAGTCTTCCCTGCAAAGTCTCGGAGCAGACGAAGCCATGGGCATCGCGGAGATCAGCCGCATGCGTCGGGTCCCGGATTACCGATGCATCTACCAGCAGGACCGCAGAACACCGGGCGACGATTCTCTGTTCATCTTGCACGGGGGAGCCGTCACTCTTCACTACCGGATCGCCGAGGCGAACGAGATCACACTGGCGCAGCTCATGCCCGGAAGCGTCTTCGGTGGGCTTCCGATCGTGGCGGACGTTCCCAACCTGGAAAGTGCGACTGCGTGCGGGACCTCCACGCTGATCGAGGTGACTCGCGCCGCCTACTCACACCTTCGCCTCGCCAGACCGCTATTGGCGCATCGCCTCACTGAGATCGCAGTCCGCTGTCATGCGGAGCATGTCAGGAGTCTGTTGGAGCTGGCGGCGAATCGCCGGTGAGCACTTCGGAATCGAGCGCTTTGGAATCCAGGGCTTTGGAATCCAAGCAGAGCCGCACGAGGTGTACGACCGAAGTCACCTCCATCTTGCGCATCAGGTGTTGGCGATGAATTTCGACTGTGCGCGGACTGATCGCGAGCTGGGTTGCGATGTCCTTGGTATCCGAACCCGCGACGAGCAACTCGATCACCTCGATCTCGCGCGGGGTCAGGCGATCGATCAGGCCGCGCACGCGATCGCGTTCCACTCGGCTTCGCCTCGTGGCGATTCCCCGTGCGACACCGACCCGCACCGACTCCAGCATCGCCTCTCGTCGAAACGGCTTCACCAGAAACTCCGCCGCACCCGACCCGAGCGCGGACACGACGGTATTGACATCGGCATGCCCGCTCATCAGAAGAACGGTCGCGGTGACGTCACGCTCGGTGAGCCTCTGGCGCAGGCGGTGCCCGCCGTTTTGGATCAGCCCCATGTCGAGCAGGATGCATGCCGACTCGGCGGGGGCCTTCGAATCCAGGAACTCTTCTTCCGATTCGAAGCCGGCCACCCGATACCCGGCGTGCCGCAGCGTTCGCTGCAGCACGGAGAGGAGCGCCAGGTCGTCCTCGACTACCGAGACGAGCGGCGCTTCAGATCGCGCCAGACTGGAGCCACCAGCGGGCTGGTCAGTCGCAGAAGTCACTCGATCAAACTCTCATTCGAAGTCGCGTACCTCATTCGGAGGATACCAACCAGTCGCTGGGCGTCTAGCCTGCAAGCGAGATTGACTGAGAGCTGCCCCCGGGTGCTTCCGGCCGCGGCCCAGAATGCTCGCCACGCCGTACGTCCATTGCTCTTCAGCGCGCTGTGCCTCGTCGCGATCCTGTTTGCTTCGCCCGCATCTGCCGACGCGCGAGAGGACAAAAACATTGCAAACTGGCTGGCGCGCGCGACGGAGAGCCGCGAGGCGGGAGATCGCGACACCGCCGTTCGCGCGCTCATCCGCGTGTTGGAAGCGCAACCCATTCATCCGATCGCTCACCAACGATTACTGGAGATCTCTGGCCCTGCGGGGAAGCGCGAACTACTGGACCCCGAGGCGAAGATTCGTCGCGCAATGGCCCACCCCTACGATTCCGCTGCGCTGCTGCAAGGCGCAGTCGCTCTCATCGGGGCTGCACGACTCGAAGAAGCGATCCAGATGCTGGAAAGAGCGGTGTGGCTCGCCGATCGGGACCCCGCGTCGGCACTCGATGCGGCATTGGTCCTTCGCAAGATCGCGCCCGGTTGGCAGACGCGGAGGATCGTCCCGGTGCATGTCCATGCTGACGCGGCCGTTCGCTCGACGGAGGGATGGCGGTTCGCGGTGCGGGCGTGGTGGCTGTCCGCTTCGAATTCTCTCGACGGTACGCTCCGGACGCGCTTCGTTCCGATCCTGATCGATGCCTTCGATCCGCGAGAAGGCGTCGACGACCTGAACGCAATCCACGCCGAGTTTCTCGAGAAGGTCAAACCTCCCGAGGAGGGAATCGCCGCGCTGATGACCGGTCGCCCCGGCCCCACAGGACCGGGCGCGCACGAATCGGGCGTCGCGGAGCTTCTCGGTCGCACATTGGTGGTTCGGATCGTCCCGGGCGCCAACGAGGAACGCGTGCTCGCACACGAGATTCTGCACCTGTACGGTGCGATGCACATGCCGGACGAAGTCGATTCGTTGATGAACCGGTCGGCGCCGTCTCCGAAACTCGATCTCGTCACCGCGAAGATCGTCCGTTCTCTCGTCGAGCGCACGTTCGGACCGGGCGGAATCGAGCACAACGTATTGCCGCACGTCGATCTGCGGCAGACCACCGATGCGTATGTCGACGCGCTCGACACCGTTCTCGCGTTTTCTGATTCCGGTGACGCCGACGTCCGAAAATCGTTCACCGTTTCGAGAACCGAAACGGCTCGCAACGAGCCGCACGTCTCGTCGCTGGACCCCCATTTTGCAGACGTGGCCAGAATCGTCTCCGTGCTGATGCTCGCGGACTCGCGACGCTCGGATGCGCTGCGCTTGTTGGATCTCGCAGTGGACCTCTACGGTGCCTCGGATTCCGAGAAATCGGTGCAGACCGCGCGCATGGCGGATTTGCTGCGGCGCGACGGAGCCCGGTCGAAGCTTGCAAACGCGGACGCCGGTCGGTAGCGCGCTCGCTACTACGTACTAAACAGGAGATCAGAATATAGGTATTAATACGTAGACGATTCATCGAAGGCCGCGCCCAAATCTGAGGTCGGCTCCTGGAAGGGCTGTTCGAGAAACTATCTGCCGAACCGAAGAGAGAGTAGACTCGGGCCCGTGCTGAGCCCGCGCCTGTCGGATTTCGTGTTTCCGCCGCTCACCGGAGACGATGAGCGAGACCGTATCGTGCGTGCGTTGAACCCGGGCCTGTGGATCCTGTTCTTCGGCTCGATCATTGCGATCCTGCTCGTTCATATCATCCAGCCGATCCGACCGACGATCCTCGCCGTGTTGGCAGTGTATTTGCTCTCTCTGCTGCCGCTGCGCCATCTGATGATCCGGGGACATGTCCGCACCGCGAGTGGTCTCGCGATCGCGGGTCTCTGGATCATTCTCTCCGTGGGACTGCTGACCGACGGAATCCGCTCGCCGGCAGTTGCCTCTTTCATCCCGATCGTGATCATCGGGGCCGCAACTCTCGGCAGTAGAGCCGCACTGGTCCTGACCGGCGCTGCATCCCTGTTTGTACTGTGCATCTTGAAAGCAGAGGAACTGGGTTGGATTCAAACGGATGATGTGATCATCGCTGATCAGAGTTACGCCATCGTTGGCGTGTTCCAGCTGTTCGTCGCGGGAGTTCTGGTTTCGGCGCTGATCCGCGAGCGTGACCGCTCCTATCGCAAGATCTACTCCTACATCAACAACGCTCCCGATGGACTGATGAGTGTCGACGAGCACGGAATCATCCTCTCCGCCAATCCCGTGATGTGTGAAATCGTCGGGCTCACCAAGGCCGAGATTCTCGGCCGAGACATCGACACGCTGCCGTCGATGGACACGTTCAGCGCGAAGCTGGCGTTTCAGGCCGTAGCGCGTTTGGCGAGCGCGATCGAAACGGACGAGGGTCCGATGGAAATCTCTGCGGCACGACCCGACGGAACGAAATTCTGGGCAGAGTGCAAAGCCCGTGCGATCGAACTCGAGAACGGATCGGTCGGTGCGTTGCTGATCGTCCGCGACGTCACGCGACGTCGCGAAGCGGAACACCAACTTCTGAAGCACAGACGGATGGATTCGATCAACCGATTGGCGGCTGGCATCGCACACGATTTCAACTACCTGCTGATGACGATTCTCGCTACCGCCGAGCTGCTGCGCACGGTCGACGCGGGGCGGCAGCACCGCATCGACGTCGACTCGATCATCGACGCCTGCGAGCGCGGAGGTGGATTGACGCGTCAGCTCCTGTTGTTCGGCTCAGCGGAGTCTACCCCAGCCGGCGATTTCGACCTCGGCGAAGTCGTTCGCGATCTTCGCAGGCTGCTTTCGAGCATGGTCGACGAGCGTGTCACGCTGAGAATCGACGCCGATCCGATGGCGTTCGTTCGCTGCAATCGCTCGCAACTCGAGCAAATCGTCATGAACCTGGTCATCAACGCCAAAGATGCGATTGAAGAGACGGGTTCGATCGAACTCTCGGTTCGAATCGTTCGAGCCGCCGATCCGGAAGTGAACCGGATCGTCCTGAGCGTCACAGACGATGGGTGTGGAATGAGCCCGAAAACCCAGGCCCAGGCGTTCGAACCGTTTTTCTCCACCAAGGGTCGCGAGGGCACCGGGCTCGGCCTCGCGGTAGTACAGGAAATTGTCGTCCAGCTGGGCGGCCAAATTACGGTCGCGAGCGAGCCGGAGCGGGGCACGACCGTGACGATCGAATTCCCGGCTGCGGGCGAAGCGCGGCTTCTGGCGGGTAGCCCCGTAGAAGGAACGGAACCCTCACTCGGTGGAGAGACGATTCTGTTGGCAGAAGACGACGACTCGGTGCGTACCGCGGTGATGCGCCTGCTGAAAGCCGCTGGATACGTCGTTCTCGCATCCGCCACACCGAATGAGGCTGTTGCGGTAAGCGACTTGTACCGAGGCAAGATCGATCTGTTGTTGTCCGACGTCATCATGCCGCTTGCGAGTGGACCGGACCTGGCAGTCAAACTACTGAGCAAGCGACCGGAGATGAAGGTCTTGTTCATTTCGGGATACACGGACGACACCATCAAATCGAATCTGGATGGGAATTCCGTCGCACCGTTGCTCTACAAGCCGTTCACCAAGAACGCGATTCTGACGCGGGTGCGAGAAGTGATCGACAGCTGACGGGCCAAGGACTCGAGCCGCTACTGCCCGCGCACGTCAGTGGACTGCGGGAAGAATTGCGATTTCGAGCCAGTAGTCCTTGATGCGCGCGACCGCTTGCATGAAACCCGGCAAGCCCACGGGCTTTTGGATGTACGTGTTCGCCCCGGCTCGATAGCAATACTCGACGTCTCGCGGATCGCTCGAGGCGGTAAATACGACGATCGGAATCGCCCGCAGATCCGCGTCTGCCTTCAACTCTGCGAGCACGCGCCTACCGTCGGTTCCCGGCAGGTTCAATTCCAGCAAGATCACAGCGGGTCGAACGCACGAGCCTGGCTTCGCGTAGGCACCGCGCTGATGCACGTAATCGAGCGCATCGTCACCGTCGGCACAATGCACGAGGGAGTTCTCCAACCCCGCGAACCTGAAACCTCGCTGTGTCGTCTCCCAATCCGCGAAGCTGTCCTCGACGACGAGGATCGTCTGATGACTATTGGTCATCTTCTGGTCCTCGAAGCGTCGTGGAGGAAGTCGTCCGGCCTGCGCAGCCGAAACCTCGATGGTGACGAGGGCCGTTCCGGTTTGCGCGGGTATGACCGATTTGCTGTCAGCATGAATAGATGAT
>JAJDAM010000829.1 GCA_029261905.1 Deltaproteobacteria bacterium | reverse complement strand
CCTCGAGCCCCTGGACGTCCCGCACGGCATCCAACGCGTGGGTCGCCACCCGAAGTGCGTGGGGAAATGCGCGCTCATAGCGGGCGGCCAACGCCATTGCCTGGACGTCGCCGTATGTCTCGCGAAGCGAATCCAGAAGTTGATCTTCCCACGGAGAGCAGAGTTGACGTACCTCGTCCTCGAGCAGCGTGAGGTCGGCATGGATCGTCTCGCCCTCGGCCGTCGTGCAGAAGCAGTGGACGATGGCAGACCCTTCCTCTACGAACGACGTGCGATCGTCGATGTAGCGGGCCCCCGTCCGTTGTTCGAGCAAGCGCCGAATACCGACCCGAAGATCCTCCCGGTAATGCTCTCTCGGAATCACGATCGCTGCGTACAGCAGTCGTCCGCGTGGGTGCGTACGCGTCACCAACTGCACGGTCTTCGAAGAAGCAGCGGAGACCAGCTCGGGCAGCAGATCAGCCAGCCGATCGACATCCGCGCCCACCAATAGCTCCACAGGAAGGGAATCGAAGGCCGTCACGATGGCCTGATGGGAGTGCGACCCGAAGGTGAGCCCGAGCCGTACCGTCAGCTCGCGAAGGCGCTCGGAGAGGAGCGGGATCTGGGAGCCGGGCGTTCGCAGAACGCGCAAAGTGAACTGGCCTACCAGGATCGAAAACCCGTTGACCACGCCCTGCTCGTCAAATTCCTTGACCATGATGCGATCGAGGCGACCCGCGCGGTGGATTCGCGATTCCAAATTCGATTTGCTGATCAGGATGATGCGCGGGTCGTCCAGATCCTCGTGGATCTCTGCGGGAATCTCCGATCCACGCGCCAGCGTCTTCAAGCGGCTGGTCTCATCGTCCCGCCACATCCCCAGCCCCGTGTCGGGAACGATCTGCACTTCTCGTTCACCGTCGACCTCGGCCACGCGGTAGCGCCGCGTTCCGACCAGTACGAAACGGCCGTCGACGATCCAGTCGAGAAAACTCTGCACGCGCTCGGTGCGCGTGGCACCGCCTTCGATGCTAGGCGCTGCGAATTCGAGGCTCGCATTCAGCTCGCGCACAGCGCGGACCATGCGGCGGTGATCGGCGGTGACGTCGGCGACCCACGACATGACCAGGCGAATGTGGTTTTCGAACTCTTCGAGTCGCTGTCTGGCTTGGATCGGTGGCGCAAACTCGATGTAGACATACGACTCTTGCGGGTCCGCGTTGGGAGCGTCCTCGATACCGGTCATGCTGCCCGATGCGTCGCGGATCACGCGGAGGATCGGATGGATCACGAGGCGCTCCTCGACGCGGAACCGAGCCATCGCCAACTCGAGCGTGTCGATCACGAACGGCCGGTCGTCCTGCAGTACTTCGAGCACCGTACGTCCCGGCCGGTCTTCGCAATTGCGGACACGGACGCGGATCTCGTCGGGCTTGCGCTCACCGATCCATTCGAACGCATCCGCCGTCAACGAAGACAGCGCGGCCGGACCACCTGTCGGATGCGTTTCGATACCCGAGAGGAATCGGCGCGTGAATACTTCGAAAAGCGGCTGATCTTCGGGCGCGATCCTCTTCGAAGCCTCTTCGAGTACGGAGTCGAGGATGGAATCGGTCATCGGCCCACTCTAGACGATGGATGCCCGGAGTGAGTACTGGAGCCTGACCCATTCTGGGTCGGGCTCGCCCGCAACCGGTCGAGCAGAGCGCTGATTTCGTCATCGTCGATGCCTTGGACCCCAAAACCCGTGCGGTCGATCAACCCGCCGAAACGTTCGTTCATCTGCTCGATGACCTGCTCGGGACGCCCTACGATTGCGATGGTCTCCACCATTTCGTCCGTGATCAAATCGGCCATTTCGGCGGTTTCGTGGCGGCGGTTGAGTTCGATCAGCTCTTCCTGGAGATCGCCCCAACCGTGGACTTCCAGTACGGGCCGGTACGCGACCGTGCAGCCGTAGAAGGCGATCCGATCGCGCACGATCGCGACCGCGCGTTCGACCGCCTCGTCGCTCGAACCGACCGCGAGCATCGGCGCGTAGTCGAGTTCGAAGTCTGCAAGTGTACGTCCGCTCTCCACGAGCCCCGCTTCGACGGCCGGGATCGTCACTTCGCGCATGTACCGTTCGGTCGAAAATGGATGCATGATCATTCCGTCCGCGACGCGCGCCGCGACCTTGGTCATCAACGGTCCCGTTGCGGAGAGTACGATTCGAGGGCGCGGCCCGCCCGTATTCTCCGGTTTGAACGTCGCCGGCATCAGCGTGTGCTGATAGTACTCGCCGATGTAGTGCAGCCGCGCACCGTCGTACCAGCAATCGAAGATCGCGTTCATGGCTTCGATGAACTCGCGCATCTGGCGGGCCGCTTGGTGCCACGGCATGCTGAATCTGCGCTCGATGTGCGGTCGCACTTGCGACCCGAGTCCGAGCACCAGCCGTCCGCCCGAGAACGCATTCAGATCGTGCGCAAGAAGCGCCATCGACATCGGATTGCGAGAGAACGCGACTGCAACCGATGTCACCAGTTCGATGCGCTCGGTGTGCTCCGCGGCGATCGCGAGCGGCATGAACGGATCGTGGTTCAACTCGGCGAGCCGTAGCCCATCGTAGCCGAGCGCCTCGAGCCGTTTCGAATGCTCGGCGATCCGATTCATGTCTGCGGCGAGCACTGCGTCGACTTTCACATCCGTCTCCCATGCGGCAATTCGCGAAATCCCGAACACGATAGGGGAAGCGGGGTCAGTCCTCCGATCGGGAGGTACGAACTGCCGCCGATCTGCCGGCCCAAGAACGGGCCTTGCCGGCTCCCGACCCCCTCTGCGTCGTTCAAGTCGCGTATGAGACGTTCCGATAATCGAAGGCAGCAGCGGGCCACTCGTGCCCGACATTGCGACGCGTCAGCTCGCAGCAGACACGCGCAGGACAACGTGCGCCATCGTCTGACCGCCGAGCGGAGGGGGGGGACAGCCATGGACCGCAACCAGATCTCTACACTGTCGATCGCTACGCTGTTGGCAGTCGCATTCGCGAGCGCCCCGATGTTCGGGTGCTCGAGTTCGGATCCCGGACTCGGGCCAGCCGAGACCGTCGAGCACGTCGCAGCGAAGCTGGCCGACGGGCACCCGATCGCGATCTGGGAAGCGCTTCCCGCCAGCTACCAGAGCGATGTCTCCGGAATTTTGAGCGAATTCTCGGCAAAGATGGACCGCAAGCTGTGGAACAAGACTTTCGGCG
>JAJDAM010000828.1 GCA_029261905.1 Deltaproteobacteria bacterium | reverse complement strand
AACGTGCGCGAACTCGAGAACGCCATCGAGCGCGCGGTCGCACTCGGGCGCGGACCGGCGATCGACGTAGACGCCTTGCCACCTTCGATCACGAATCCCGCACCCTCTGAGGTCACGGCGCGCATTCCGAAGACCGGTATCGATCTGGAGGCGATGGTCGACGAGTTCGAGAAGGGCCTGCTGCTGGAGGCGCTTCGGGCATCGGGTGGTGTCAAGAAACGAGCGGCACAATTGGTGGGAGTGTCGTTTCGCTCGTTTCGCTACCGGCTCGAAAAGCTCGGACTCGACAATCCGGATCGCGACGAAGCCTGACAGGCCGTCAGTCCCGGATCCCGTATTCCTTCAGTTTGTACAGCAGCGCACGGTGACTGATTTCGAGTCGCTTGGCTGCGTGGGTGCGGTTGCCGCCCGTCGCATGCAATGCGCGACGAATGACATCGGCTTCCGCGGCGCGACGTGCTCGCTTCAAACCGAGGTCTTCTCCGGTGTCGCCAGCAGATGGGTTCGGGTCGACGATTCCGGCTGGAAGGTCGCGGCGTGTGATCCGGTCGCGTCGCGACGAGATCATGGCTCGCTCGATTGCGTTCTCGAGTTCGCGGATATTGCCTGGCCAGTCGTAAGCGACCAGACGCTCCAGTGCGTCGTCAGCAATCCCCCTGGCGGTGCAGCCGAGCGCATGACGGAAGTGCCCGATGAAGTGGTCGACGAGCAGCGGGATGTCCTTGCGGCGGTCGCGAAGCGGCGGCGCAATGAGTTCGATGCCGCTGAGTCGCCGAAAGAGGTCTTCCCGAAAGCGACCCGCCTCGACTTCCTGCTCCAACGGGGTCGATGTCGAGGCCAGAACCCGGACATCGATCGATCGAGGTTTGCTGTCACCGATCGGGCTGATTTCCTCCTCCTGGAGCGCCCGCAGCAGGCTGGTCTGCAAATCGGGAGGCAGAGATCCGACTTCGTCGAGATACAGTGTGCCGCCAGCGGCTTCGAGCATCAATCCGAGTCGATTCCGTTCCGCGCCGGCGAAAGCACCCTTTACATGCCCGAACAGCTCGATCGCCAGCTGCTGCTCACTCGCTCCACAGTGGACCGCGACAAAATTGTGCCTCCGCCGAGGTGATTGGCCGTGGATCGCCCGCGCGAGCACTTCCTTGCCGGTACCCCTTTCTCCAGTCAGCAGCACGACAGATTCGTGGGCCGACGCGCGCTCGAGTGTCTCGAGTAGTTCGATCATCGAGTTCGAAGCGGCAACGATGGGCCGCTCACCGAGCGATCGCGCCAGGTCCCGTCGGAGCAGGCGATTCTCCTGCTTCAAGCGCCCCCGCTCACGTGCTTGCCGCAGCGCGAGGATCAGTTCGGTGCTCGGGACGGGCTTGTGAACGATCGCGTAGGCTCCGAATCCCGACGCTTCGAGTTCAGGGTCGTCTTGGCTGGACAGTGCCACGACCGTACTGTGGCGAGCGAGTTCCGAAACGAGTGGTTGGCCGCGCCTACCGCGCATCTCGAGCTCGCAAACGATGATTTCGAACGGCCTGTTCTCGAGCATCTGGCGTGCCGCATCGGCACTTCGGGCCGCGCAAACCTCGTAGCCTTCGCCGGATAGCGCAAGCATCAAGGCGTCACGCAACGACTCATCTGGGGTCACAACGAGGATCGGGTCGGTCATCGAAATCACTATCGGATGTTTCGATCGCCATCCTGAGCGCCCGACAGCGGCCCGTTTTCGTCGGGTATTCCGCCTTTCAGTCGGCCCTTTTGCCGGAGAACTACCGGTGCACGAATGTGATCCAAGACACCACCGGGCGGACGCCGGTTATCTCAAGTCCCTGTAACCGCAGGCCGATACTGAGGAACGTTCGGCCTGCGAGCACTACGCAGCATGGGTGCGAACGCGGGCTTTTGGGGGGGATTCGGTGCCTAGCAACAACGTCCAGAGATTTCGCGAGTCGCTCATGATGAGCAAGGCTGAACTCGCGCGTAGGGCGGGAGTCTCGACTCTCACCATTGATCGCGTCGAGTCTGGAAGGCCTTGCCGGCTAGACACCAAACGGAAAATCCTGATCGCCCTGGGAATGGGTGTTACCGACAAGGATCGGGTGTTTGGTCTGGTGCCCCAAGCGTCCCCCCCGCGACAGACCGTTGATACGGACGACTCTCGCAGCATCGAGGAGGTCAGTCGATCGTGAATTTTTCGCTGAGTCTAGGTTCCAAGAAATCGATGGTGGGTCTCGACATCGGATCGTCCACGGTAAAGGCGGTCGAGTTGACCTCCAAAGGAAAGCACCGGGAATTCGAGTTGTCGCATCTCGGCATCTCCAAGCTTCCCGCAGAAGCGATCGTCCAGGGTGCGTTCCTGAACTCGGGTGCCATCGCCGATGCCATTCGCGAAGCCATCGAGACTGGGAAGATCAAGTCGAAGCACGTTGCTGCAGCCGTCTGTGGGCACTCGGTCATCGTGAAGAAAGTCAGCTTGCCAATGATGACGCGCGACGAGCTCGAGGAACAGATCCGCTGGGAGGCGGAGCAATACATTCCCTTCGACGTCAATGAAGTCAATCTCGATTTTCAGATCATGGAGTCGGCCGGAACGGAAGGCCAGATGGACGTGCTTCTCGTCGCGGCGAAGAAGGATTTGATCGACGACTACGTCCAGGTCATCACGGAAGCAGGGCTGATTCCGGCAACGATCGATGTCGCATCGTTTGCGGTCGAGAACACGTTCGAAGCGAACTACGACGTTCGTCCCGACGAAGTCGTGGCCCTGGTCTATATCGGAGCCCAGGTCGTCAACATCAATATCGTCTCCGAGGGCGTTCCGGCCTTCACTCGAGACATCACGACCGCGGGCAACCAGTACACCGAGGAGATCCAAAAGGCGCTCTCGATCAGCTTCGACGAGGCCGAGCGGATCAAACTCGGTGAGGCCGACTCAGACGGAGACAAGGCCGTCGTGCCGGCCGAAGTGGACGAGGCCATGCGAACGGTCACCGACACGGTGATCGGCGAGATCAGCCGGTCGCTCGATTTCTTTGCTGCCACCACTGCCGACAGTCGGATCGAGAGAGTGATTCTTTCGGGTGGCGGGGCAAAGGTCGTCGGGTTCGAGGCTGCCTTCAGGGAGCGAACGGGTCTGACCGTAGAGACCCTCAACCCGCTGGCGCGAATAATGCCGAGTTCGAAGCTCGACCTCGAGATGCTCGAGGACGTGGCCCCGACCTTGGGTGTGGGAATTGGCCTAGCGATGCGGCGAGTGGAGATCTAATGCTGAACATCAATCTACTTCCGGTTCGAGAGGCGCGACGCAAAGAAGAAGTGCGCCAGTTGCTGACCCAGATGATGCTGATGCTGATTCTGGTGGGTGCGGCGATTGCGTTCACTCATTCACGGATCTCAGAGCAGATCGTGATGTCGACCGCGCGCGTCGATCAGATGAAGCGCGACATCGATCAATTCAAGCCGCAGCTCGAGAAGGTGGCTGCCTTCCGGAAACAGAAGGCCACGCTCGAGAAGAAGATCAAGGTCATCGAAGATCTCGACCGAGCGCGTAGTGGTCCGGTCCAGGTGCTGAACGAACTGGCCAATCGAACACCGGAGCGGCTCTGGCTGACAAAGATGTCGACGCAGGACGGCGAGATCCTGATGGAGGGCCTGAGTCTCGACAATGACCTGGTCGCACTGTTCCTCAGCAGCCTCGGCGAGTCTCCGTATTTCAAGGACGTCGATCTGGACAACACCAAGCTGAAAGAGGGCGCGCTGAGGCTCGTCAGTTTCAAGATCCGAGCTGTCTTGGTGAACCCCGAATCGGCTAAAGCGGCCTAGGGAAGGGACGCAATCATGGAACTCAACGCAGAAGTGCAAGAGAAACTGGATCAGATCGGGAAGCTTCCGAAGGCTGCACGCGCCGGAATCGTCATCGGCCTGTCACTCCTGGTCGCTACCGGATACTACTTCGGGTTCTACGAAGGTCAGGTGGAAGAACGCGACCGGTTGCACGCGCAGGAGCTCGAGCTGCAGCGCAAGCTCAGCGAAGTGCGTTCTGTTGCGGCAAACATCGGGGCGTTCGAGACCGAGATCGAGGAACTCGAGGTCAAACTCAAAACAGCACTTCTGCAGTTGCCGAACCAGAAGCAGCTCGAAGTCCTGCTGACCGACATCAGCAATCTCGGAAAGAAAGCCGGCGTCGAAATCCGATCGTTCAAGCGGAACGAGGAAATCATCTACGACTTCTATGCCGAGGTCCCGATCGATCTCGTGCTCGAAGGCGAGTATCACCAGATCGGCAAGTTCTTCGAACTGATGGCGAAGCTGCCACGCATCGTGAACATGGGTGCGTTGCGGGCCAAGGTTGCCAGCGATCGGCTCGAGGGAACACGACTCAGCATATCGGGCACAGCGACGACATTCCGATTCGTCGGCGCGGGGGCGTAGCTCGTGCCCTTGTGCAGTCGTACTGAAGTGGGAGCGGGGGGAACGTGAGAATCACAGCGATCGCGGTATCGATGGTGTTCCTACTGCTGGCGGGTTGCCAGCAGGATCAGAACGTGCCGACCGCAACCGATTTTGCCAACGAGCGAGAAAAGCTCGTCAAGCGTGTTGCGGCACGGAAGGAAAAGGCAGCTGCTCCGAAGGTCGCAGTCGCGCCCCCGAAGGCAGATGTGGGTGCCGATGGATTTCTCATATCGAGCGGGAGCATGAAGTACGACCCGCAAACGATGCGCGACCCGTTTCGTTCGTTCGAGTGGAAAAACCGGGAAGACCAGGGTGCTGAACTGGGTGGACCGCTCGAGCAGTTCGATCTGAGTCAGTTGGATGTGATAGCGGTCGTTTGGAAGACCGGGAGCGCTCGCGCCCTCGTTCATGATCCAGCCGGCCAGAGTTACATCATTGGTGTGGGTGCACGAGTGGGTAAGAACGACGGCACGGTAGTCGGGATCGATGACAACTTGGTCGTCGTGAAAGAAACCTATGTCGATTACTTGGGCCACGAGACGAAGCAGGACGTGGAAATGAGGATTCGTCGGAGTGAGGGGGGATGAGTTCGATGCTGGCTAACAGAGGCGGGCGATATCAGATCGCTGCAACGCTATTCTGTGCTGTTGGGTGGGCCATGGGAGTCATGGCTTGTGCAGGCACTCCGACCACCGCGGTTGAGTCATTGTCTCTTGTAGAGACAATTTCAGAGATCCGGGTCGATCGGGATGGTAGCGATACCGTAGTGACGCTCTCGGGTGTGTATCAGCCCGTGTTTACCGCGTTCGCCCAGTCCGATCCGGACCGGGTAGTCGTGGACGTCAATTCGGTTCGTGTCGATGCTTCGGTTGGGACCGTGACGGTCAACGACGGGCTCGTGACCGAGGTTCGAGCTGAACCGCATACCGGCGGCGCCGGTGAGCAGGCAGCGCGAATCCAGATCGAACTCGACAGCGCGGCGGAATACAAGATCCAGCCGGTCGCTGGCGGACTCGAAATTCGGATTCTCGGCGAATCGAATGCGGTTGCATACGATCCCTGGGATTCGAATGGCGCAACCGCTGCGTCGGATGAGGCGTCGGATACATCGGCCGCCGTGACCGTCGATGATGGCTGGTCGCGCACCGACGAGGTCGCACCTGTCGCGTTCACCCCAGTCCCGGCTGCGCCGGCGACACGGGTGACGGGTGTAGACGCTGAGTCGACTTCGGATGGTACGCTCGTTCGGGTTCTGGCTGATGGAATGGTCGGCAACGTCGTGACGTTCACACTCGACAATCCGGCGCGTCTGGTCATCGACTTGCCCGAACTCGTTCTCGCCGACGATGTGGCTTCGCTCGAAGTGGGCTCGCCGCAAGTCGCCAAGGTGCGAGCCGGACAACACGCCGACAAGCTGCGGATCGTCATCGATGGTGGCGATTCGGAGAATCCGTTCGATGGAAGAAGGGTCGTACCGGCCGACGCGGGCTTGATGGTCGCGCTGGGGCGAGGCGATTCGATCGATGCGGCACTGGCGCAGGCCACGGCGATGCCCGGGTCGGCACCACAGGTCGCACAGACTCCGGCAGAGCCGATGGCACTCGTCGAGACGGAGACATTCGCTGTCGTCGATGACACGCCCGCGGCTCCGGCCGTGACGGAAGCTGCCACCGAGGTGACGGAAATCCCCGAGATCACGGTCATGACGGAGGTTTCGCCGGCCGAGGTTGCCGTTGCTGTCGAACCGGTCGAGCAGAACGATTCCGTTGCGACCGTCTATGGAGTCGAATTCGATTCCCAGGCCAACCGCGATCGGATCGTCATCCTGGGCGACCGGGTACTCGACTACGTCGTTTACGAGCCGACACCGGATACGTTCATTCTCAATCTCGAACGAAGCCAGATCGATCCGGAGGCGGCGATCAGGATTGCGCCGGAGTCCGGCGGTCCTGTGTCGTTGATTACGGCGTTCGGTCAGCCGGAACTCGATCAGCCGCAGGTTCGGTTGGTCGTGCAGCGTGCAGCCAACTTGAAGCCGGAGATTGCTCGGCGCGGATCGTTGATCGTGATCGACTTCCCGCGGTCGGGTGAAGTGGCCGCTGCGCCGCCGGCACTGGGCGCGGAGAGCGACCCGGTCGCGACTTCGATGGCGGCCATCATGGATCCGACTTCGGTCGATGCAGTGGCCTCGGCCGATGCGGAATACGATCCGATGTTCGCCAGCGCCAATACCCCCAACCCCGTGGCGGCGATGCCTGCTGCGGAGGAGCCGGGTGCATCGATCGACGTGCTCAAAGAGGGCGGCCTGATTGATGGAAAGGTCTACACGGGTCGTCGGGTGTCTTTGGACTTCAAGGATGTCGAAATTACCGACGTCTTGCGGCTGATCGCCGAGGTGTCCGAGCTGAACGTGATCGCCGGTGACGAGGTCAAGGGCAAGGTCACGATCCGACTGGTCGACGTACCGTGGGACCAGGCACTCGATGTGGTGTTGCTGACAAAGGGCCTCGGGTTCATGCGAATCGGCAATGTCTTGCGGATCGCGCCCTCGACGGTCATCGCTCAAGAAGAGGAGATGCGGCTTCAAGAGCGTCGAGCGTTGGAGAAGCTCGAGGATCTGATCGTGAAGCTCCAGCCGGTCAACTACGCAGATGTGAAACAGGTCTCGGGAATGATCGGGCAGCTGTTGTCGCCGCGTGGTTCGGTGAATGTGGATTCGCGGACCAATACGTTGATCTTGAAGGACATTCCTACGGTCATCGTCGAAGCGACAGCGCTGAGCATAGCGGTCGCCTCGCAGACACCTCGGGGGTTGATCGG
>JAJDAM010000827.1 GCA_029261905.1 Deltaproteobacteria bacterium | reverse complement strand
CCTCACCGCCAGCCACCGGGTCCGTCGCCGTGCAGAACCAGGTGCCGAATGCATTCGGCCAGTCGCTCACAACGACCGGACAAGGCGTTGCGGTGAGCGGGTTGGTGCTGTCGGGCGAAGACCTCGACGGCGACACGCTGGCGATCACGGTGCTCACGCCGCCGTCGGGCGGTGTCCTCGTGCCCGATCCGCTTCCGGCGCCAACGCAACAGGGGAACTTCGCCACCATCCCGTTCAGCTATCAGCCGGATCCGAATTTCAGCGGTGCCGATTTCGTCGCGTTCGAAGTCGATGATGGTGTCGATACCGCCAGCGCGTCGATCACGTTCCAGGTCAACACTCCACCCGTCGGTACTCCGCAGACGATCACTACTTCGCCACCGCCACGTTCGAATCTGGTACCGCAGGGCGATCAGCTCAACCTCGTCGTCGCGGCGCGCGACGCCGAGGCGGACCCGTTGACGTTCCGCATCCAATCGCAACCCGCGAGTTGTGGAACGGTGAGTCTGGGCGCTACGAATCACCAACAAGCTCGCACGTCCGTCGATGTGGTCTATACCGCAATTCAGAGCTGCTCCGGGCTGGACAGCTTCGAGTTGGTGGCCGATGACGGTCTGGACGAGTCGGCGCCCTTCACTATCGAAGTCTACGTAAACCAACCGCCGGTGGCGGTCGACGCGATCGGTGCGAATCGCAAGACCGCTCAGCAAGACCGATCACTGCCGATCCAACTCGTGGGCACAGACCCCGATGGCCAGCGCCTTGGCTTCGACGTCCCCGCAAACGGCAGTCAGCAGTCGGACCGCGGGGGATCCTTGCCTGGACAGAGCCTGCCGGGCAGCTTCGCGAATCCATCGATCCTCGGCATCACCTACACACCACCGGTGCTGCCTCCAGCCAGCCAAAGCGCTGAGTTCATCGACACGTTCTCGTTCGTCGTCAAAGACGGCACTGACGAGTCGGCCCCGGGGCTGGTCGAAATCAAGGTCAATCGTCAGCCAATCGCCGTGCCCGACAGCGCGACGACGCCCGAAGAGCAATCGATCACGATCGACGTGCTCGCCAATGACATCGATCCCGATGGAAATCCGACGGCGATGCGGGTGAACGCCGTGACGAACACGCCGTTCGCCGTCGTCACGACCGACGGCCAGACCGTTGCGTACCTGCCGCTGCCAGGTTTCTCGGATGAAGACGACTTCTTCGAGTACGAGGTGATCGACGAAGACGGCGGTACGGCACGGGGCGAAGTCCGCGTGCGTGTCGAGGCCACGAACGTCGATCCGGTCGCAGCGGTCGACAACTTCGAGATAGACGAAGACGTACCGCTGTTTCTCGACGTTCTCGCCAATGACACGGATGCGGACGGAGACACGCTGTCGGTGCAGTCGGTCACGGCCGGAGGACTGGGGACCGCGCAAAATGTCGGTAACGGCATCTCTTATACGCCCAACCCCAACCGAAACGGCGCAGACGTCTTCAGCTACGTCGTGAGCGACGGGGAGGGCGGCCGCGATTCGGCGCTGGTCTCGGTGCTGATCCGACCGGTCAACGACGACCCGATCGTTCGCGGCGATGTGGTCGAGACCGACGAGGAGCAGTCGGTCACGATCGATGTGCTCGACAACGACGAGGATGTCGACGGCGACACACTGACGATCAGCGGCTTCGAGCAGGGGGCGAACGGCGGTGTGGTCACCGCAGGCAGCGGTCTGCGCTACGACCCCAACCCCGACTTCGAGGGCGCCGACAGCTTCGGCTACACGGTCTCCGATGGAAACGGCGGCAGCGACTCGGGCCGCGTCGATGTCACGGTCCGACCCGTCAACGATCCCCCGGTTGCTCGCCCCGATTCTGCGAGAACCGATGAGGACGAACCGGTCCGCGTTCCCGTGCTCGACAACGATGACGATGTCGACGGCAACCCGGATCCGAGCACGGTGCGGGTCGTATCGGTCCCGAGCGGCGGCAGCACGAACGTCGATCTCGACGGCTCCATCACCTACATGCCAGCCCCGGGTACAACGGGGCAGGACAGCTTTGCGTACGTGGTGACCGACGATCGCGGCGGCGATTCGATGCCTTCTACGGTCACCATCGCAGTGAACGCGCGACCGGTGGTTCCGGATCTGAGTCGAACCGGAATCTGCTGCCTGCCGATCGTCTTCGATGTCGCCGCTGCGGCGACCGACGCCGACGGCCTGGTCGTGCGCGGTTCAGTCCAGCTGGTTGCGAGCCCGACAAATGGAACGGTCTCTGTGAATGCGACGACGGGTGTCGTGACCTATACGCCGACCTTCGGCTTCAACGGCACCGACACGTTCAGCGTCACGATCGGAGACGACGACGGCGCTCGCTCGAACCCCGTGACGGTTACCGCGATCGTCGGAGTGATCGTGGGCGGCTTTCCGCTGATCAACGAGATCGTGCCGACGCAGTCACGCGTCGAAATCTACAACGCCGGTGCCATCGCGATCGACGTGACCGATTGGGAAATCGCGGGCTACACGATCGGCAGCGATCCGGCGCGAGAAACCTATGTGGGTCCGACGGTCGGGAGCATCCCGACCTCGCGCACGGTCTTCCAGACGGGTGCCTACCTGGTGGTCGATCTCGCGGGCCTCGGTGGCCTGAGCGGCCTGGTGCGCCTGCACGAAGACGACGGGACAGAGCGGGACGCCGTCGATGCGGGGGACGGCTGCTACGGCGACCCGGCTCTCGCCTCGATCGCGCGGCGAGCCGACGGATTCTCGACCGGCAACGACTGCGTCGACTTCATTCGTGTGGCGCCAGCGACACTGGGGGCCAGCAACTGATGGCGCGCGCTCGAAACACACTCGCAGCACTCGCACTGGTGCTGATTGCGCTCGTCATCCCCCGGGTAGCGGCGACGACGTCGCTGGGCGAGGTCGTCATTCCGGTCCTCGGCGTGCAGGTCGATCTCGACACGCGTCCCGATCTCGACGGCATTCAGAGCAGCATGGCGGCCGTCAAGGACATCCCGACGGGAGTCCAGACCTTCCTGGGCGTTCCGGGCGTCGCCACAACGCCGACCTCGAGCCCCGGTACGCTCGTCAAGGCGGAGTTGTCGGGACCGTCGCTCGGTGACACGACCCTCACGGTGATGGCACCGCCCAATCAGCTCCTCGAGCTGCCGGTGTTCCGCGCGCCCGGAAACCACTTCCTGCGCAATGTGCGGCTCGAGGATGCGTCCGGTGTCGTGCTGCTGATTCGCGACCCATCGAAGCCGTTGATCGTGATCGACGTGCTCGATCAGCTGCTCGTCACCCAGGTGACTTCGCGCCCGCTCACGCTCGAGGAGATCGTCGAGAAGGGCATCGTGATCGACGAGGACAATTTCACGGCTCTGAACTTCACAGTCGGGCTCACATTGGGAAGCGAGCAGGTGGTCGTCGAGCTTCCGGTGGTGATTCCGACGACGAGCCAGGCCCTCGCCCAGTTGGATGCGCCGAGCTTCCCGCGCATCAATCCCAATACGCAGGTATTCCGCGGCATCAATATCCCGAACTTCTCGATTGCGGGTTTCGGGTTGCGTCCGTTGCCCGACCAGGAAGAGCAGATGAGAAACCTGATCCCGCCGATCAACGGCGTGATCGTGATCCCGGGCAACATCGCGTTCCTCAACCAGTTCTTCAGCGTGATTCTGCAGGCGACGAACACCGCACCGCTGGGATCCGGGCTGGTACTCGAGAATGCGTCTGCGCAGATCGTTCTGCCCGCTGGCGCAGACGAAATCCCGGATACAGGCGACGACCCGCTGCGTGTCGCAGAGACGCAGGCGGGTGGGGTCCAGGCAGAACTTCCTCTCGCTGACGCCGACGGCAACCCCGCGGTCGTCCCGCAAGGCACCAACATGGCCGAGTTTCTGGTCGAGGGGCTGCGCGAAGGCACCCACGATGTGAGCTTCGATCTGCGGGGCGACCTGTTCGTGCCGGCGCTCGGACAGACCGTCGAGCTCAGCGGCCGGGCGGCCGGCGTGGTCCAGGTCAAGAACCCCAGCTACAGCGTCGTGCTCGCTCACCCGGACGTGGTACGGGCCGGCGAGGAGTACTCGCTGTTCACCACCGTCACGAACACCTCGAGTTCGCCCGCGAACCTGTTTCGCCTGGAGTTGCCGGCGCGCCAGCTCTCGGGCGTGCGTCTCGCACCCGGCGAGCAATCGGTGCGCGAGCTGGCGACGCTGCTTCCGGGCGAGGCCGAAACCTTCGAGTTCCGACTGACGGCGCAGACGACCGGCAAGGTGACCGGTACCGTCTTCCTGGCCGACGAAGGGATCAACGGCAGCTTCGTGCTGACCACGGGTGTCGGCGATACCGGCATTCCACTGTCGCCCGACACATTGGTGCTGCCCCAGACCGTCGACTACCTGCCTGATGACCCGGATATCGTGTTCGCGGCCGTCCGCCTGCTCGGCCAGGCCTACAGCGTCGCGACGGCTCCAAACGGCGCGCTGCCGCCAGAGATCGCTCGGGTCGGCAAGCCGTACGTGTTCGACCGCGCGGTGAAGCTCGCCCAGGCGGGGCTGCATGTCCGCTTCGGAGAGACATCGACCGCGGCCGTGCAAGATTTGCTGCTCGATTACCTGGGCAATGACCTCGGCCGGCTCGACGTGCTGTTGCCCAACGACGCCAGCGCGCAGCAGAAGCAACGGACGGACACCGAGGCTTTCGACGGCCTGCGGCGCGCGGCGGCGGCGGGAGAGAATTTCTCGGAAGTCGTCGCCGCGCTGCTTGCCGAGGATCTCGATGCTGCCTCGCTCGCCGATTTCCAGCGTGAATTGGCCACCCGATTCGCGTCGCGCCCGGCCTTCCTTTCCTTTGGCGCCAGCACGACCGGCTCGCCGCTGTTGATCGAAGTTCGCGACGGCGCGGGCGCCCGGCTCGGCCGCTCGTCCCCCGACGATGCGTCGGCGCGCGAAATTCCGTACGGCGCCCGGCTGCCACTCCCGACCGACGGCCGCAACGACGAGATCCTGATGATCGGTTCGCCAGCAGGCGGGGCGATCGATCTCGCGTTCGCGCTGCCGGACGGGCTGGGCGAGGTCGACTTGTCGCTCGTGGTTCCGGCGGGACCGAGCGGGGACGGTGCGACCTTCGTCGCGTGGCCGAGGCTCGCGCTCGCGGCCGGCGCGAGTGGCTCGCTCCGATTCGACCGAGCGTCAGTCAACACGTTCGAGATCGACGTCGATAGCGACGGGGACGGCGTACCCGATCTGCGCCTCGCACCGAATACGATCGTTCCCATCGAGGACCGTCCTCCGATGCTCGTTGGCGTTCACCAGTGGGCGAAGGGCGCCAGGCCCGAAACGACACCGACCTTTGCGCTCGGCGAACCATTGGGCCGGATGGTCGGGGTGCTGTTCGACGAAGAGGTCAGCATCGAGACGGCGGAACGTCTGGACGCCTACGCGGTAGACGACAACAGCGCCGTGTCGCTGTCGCTCCAGCCGGATCGACGCCTGGTATTCATGATCTTGAATCGGCCGGTCGGACCGTTCGTGCCGCGCGAGCTTCTGGTGCGCGAGGTCGAGGACCTGCGCGGCAATCGCATGGACGCCGAAGAGCTGCGGATCCAGCCCGATCCCGATCGTGGTGTCGCTGGCCGCTTCACCGGTCAGGTCGTCACGTCCGGCGGCCAACCCGTCCCATTTGCTCCGGTCTCCTACATCCAGCCGCTGTTCCGGGAGAGCCTGTTCGAGTGTTTCCCCAAGGACTTCGTGATCTCGAACTACGAAACCGACGGCGACGGGCGTTTTGGCATCGACTTCGTGCTCCAGAGTGGGTTCGACAACGTCT
>JAJDAM010000826.1 GCA_029261905.1 Deltaproteobacteria bacterium | reverse complement strand
CAGATCGCCGCGCTGCAGCAGATTCTGGTGCACACGAATGGCCCGCCCGGTCTCTCCGCGCAGCCGGAACAACCGCGCCAACGCGAGATAGAGATCGACGTCCGCCGGTTCCATGCGGACCGCGGCAGACAACAGTTCCTCGG
Organism: Deltaproteobacteria bacterium; assembly: GCA_029261905.1. Taxonomy (GTDB): domain Bacteria; phylum Myxococcota_A; class UBA9160; order UBA9160; family SMWR01; genus JAJDAM01. The sequence continues at coordinate 20,201 of JAJDAM010000826.1, read as the reverse complement.
CCCGATCGTGGTCCCGATCGAGTATCGCGAGAAGTGCGGCTCGCAGCGCGGAATCGATCGTCCGCGGCGCACGCGCGTCCCCCCCGAACGCCCGCGTCAACCAGCGCACGCCGGTTACGAACCCCGCTCGGGGGTCTCGGATTCGGCCTCCGGTGAATCGTCCAGCGGCAGGCTCCGCAGTTGGTGAACCTCGGCCTGCAGGCCGTCGAGCATCTTCCGATAGCGGCGCTGCACCAATCGCAGCCGCGCCCCGCGATAGATCGCGACGATTGCGGCCAACAGCACGCCCACGCCGAACGAGCCGGCCAGCGCCACCCAGATCCGAAACTCACCCAGTTCGCCACCGGGATGATGGATCACGACCGTTCCAGAGTTGTCGGCAGCGAAATACCAGCCACCGACCAACAACGCCACGAAGACAACTACCAAAATCAGTCGCCGAGCGAACAGCATGAGGGTGCCTCCGTCCTCCGGGTTATCGCGCGATGCACACTGCTCACCGCTGCCGGTTCCAGCGAGTATGCAGCGACCCCCGCTACGAGACTACCGCGGTGCTGTCGTCGGAGTCCGCTTCGGCCGCCCGCACCGGGGAGCCGTCGACCAGTTCCTTCAGCTCCTTGCCGACTTTGAAAAACGGAGTCCGCTTGGCCGAAATGTGAACCGGCTCGCCGGTCTTCGGATTTCGGCCCTCCCGTGCCTCACGGATCTTGACCTGGAAGCTTCCGAACCCGCGGATCTCGATGCGCTCGCCCAGCTTGAGCGCTTGCGCCATGGAATCGAAGATCGTGTTGACGACGATCTCCGTATCTTTCTTCGAGATATGCGGTGTTTGTGCGGCAATGGTCTCGATCAGTCCGCTCTTCGTCATCCCCACCCCCAGATCTAGGATCGCGTAGCCCGTCGGCGCCGCGTAGGCGCCCCCCGCTCGCTGGAGCGGGGAGCGCCGAAACGGCTCGAAGCTACGACTGCAGTCGTCACTTTTCTGTTACTCGCTTCCTTCGTCTTCGCCACCCGCCTTTTCGGCAAGCTTCTGCTTCAACAGGTCGCCCAACGTCGAGGTTTGACTCTGCGACTGCTGTACGGCCAGCTTCTTCAACGCATCACGCTGCTCGCGATCGGTCAGCGCCTTGATCGACAACGCGATCTTCTGCTCGACCGGGTCGACCTTCGTGATGATGGCGGTCACGGACTGTCCGACTGTGACCACATCAGCAGGGTTGTCGACGCGTTCTGTAGAGAGCTCAGAGCTGTAGATCAACCCCTCGATGCCCTCTTCGAGCTTCACGAAGGCACCGAAGTCCGCCACGTTCGTGACTTCGCCGGTAACTTCGTTGCCCACGGGATATCGCTTGAGAATTTCTTCCCACGGGTTGTCCTGAAGCTGCTTGATCCCCAACGAGAACTTCTCGTTCTCCTTGTCGATTTTCAAAACGACCGCCTCGACCACGTCACCCTTCTTGAACTTCTCGCCCGGGTGCTTGATCTGCTCGGTCCACGAGATGTCCGAGACGTGCACCAGCCCATCGATTCCTTCCTCGAGGCCGACGAAGAGCCCGAAGTTGGTGATGTTGCGGATGGTGCCGCTGACGCGCGCATCGATCGGATACTTCTCTTCGATGACACTCCAGGGGTTCGGCTCGATCTGCTTCATGCCAAGCGAGATCTTTCGATCGCGTTCGGACACATCGAGCACGACCGCTTCGACGGTATCCCCGACAGACACGACCTTCGAGGGGTGCTTGATACGCTTGGTCCATGACATTTCGGAGACATGAATCAATCCTTCGATTCCCGGCTCCAATTCCACGAACGCACCGTATTCGGCGAGTGACACGATCTTGCCCTCGATCCTCTTCCCGATCGGATAACGCATGCTCGCATCGATCCACGGATCCGGCTGGATCTGCTTCAGACCCAACGACACCCGCTCCGTTTCGGCGTCGAACTTGAGCACCTTCACCTTGATCTCGTCACCGACGTGGAACAATTCGCTCGGATGATTGACGCGTCCCCACGACATGTCGGTCACATGCAGCAGACCGTCGATGCCGCCGAGGTCGATGAATGCGCCGTAGTCCGTCAGGTTCTTGATCACGCCGTCCACGATCTGGCCGGGTGCCAGGGTTTCGAGCGTCGTTTCACGGAGCTGCTTTCGCTCCGTCTCGAGCAGCGCGCGGCGCGAAAGTACGATGTTTCCGCGGCGTTTATTGAACTTGATGATCTTGAACTTGAGTCGCTGATTGACGACGTGCTCGAGATTTCGGACCGGCCGTAGATCGACCTGTGATCCCGGCAAGAATGCCTTCACGCCAACATCGACCGCGAGACCCCCCTTGACCCGTGCAATGACGTGCCCCTCGATGGGCTCTTCCGCCTTGTAGGCGCGGCTGATTTCGTCCCAGATCTTCAGACGATCGGCCTTCTCCTTCGATAGGACGATCCGACCCTGCGAATCCTCGGCTTCCTCCAGCAGGACATCGACGGTGTCGCCGGCGACGATGGATACAGTTCCATCGTCCTCCATGAATTCCCACGTCGGCACGAGCCCTTCGGACTTGAAACCGATGTCGATCTGGACGTTGTCCTCGTCGACTGACAGGACGATCCCGCTGACGACTTCCCCCTCTTTGAGGGGCTTGCTGATGACTTCGAACAATTCGGCGAATGACTCGCCATTCCCTGTTGTGGCCTCGCTCATTCAGTTGTTTTCACTTTACCCGCCAGACCCCATTCGAATCGACCTGTGGCCCGGGTGACGCGGAATCGGTTGCGCGTGACCATCACGCGCGCACGCTCCACTGACTGTGGTGTTCTGTCTCTGTCTTGGTCTCTGTCTTTGTCGCGGTCTCTCTACTTGTGCTGTCTTTGCCTTGATCTCCGCGTTCGTGACGCGTTCGTGGAGTGTTACACAGGCGGACATTCGGGTGTTCCAATACGGACCGCCTCAATCCGATTTCTCGCTCGAGACGGTCCCCGCCAGCGCAACCCGCGCAGCTGCGATGATTCGTTCGACTGCCTCAGTATCGTTGCTCTCGATCGCTCGACTGAGTTCGGCGAGAACCTCCGCCGCTTCACTCAGCGGCGCCGCAATCGATTTGCGATTTGCGGTCAGAATGTCGCTCCAGAGCTCCGGATCGCTGTTGGCGATCCGGGTGAAATCGCGAAACCCCGACCCCGCCACCTGGCGCGCGCCATCGGGCGACGAGCCGAAAGCCGACGCAAAAGCAAACGCCAATGCATGCGGAACGTGGCTCGTCCACGCGACCTGTGCGTCGTGTTCGTCCGGTGTTCGCATCGCCAGGCGAGCGCCGAGAGCGTCCCAGAAGGCGCAAACCCGATCGCACGGGGTCGTCCCCGGGATGCCGGTGACAATGCAGGTCGAGCCATCGAAAAGCGTCTCGCTCGCATACTCGATGCCACGTTCATGGCTACCGGCCATGGGATGCGAACCGACATAGAACACACCGCTGGGCAGCAAGCCGGGAAGCGTTTCTGCGAGATGCGACTTTACGCTGCCCACATCGGTCACGATCGCACCTTCGCGCAGCGAGCCGGCGAGACTCCGGAGCAGTTCCGCCATCGCATAGACGGGCGTGGCCAAGATCACCAGATCGGCTCCTTCGACGGCGTCTTCCGCGCTTCCCACGCTATCGACCCAGCCGCGATCGAGCGCGAACGCGCTGGCATCTGCGCTGCGTGTCGCACCGGCGATCTGGCGGGCGATTCCACTGCGCCGCGCTGCGGCCGCAACCGACCCCCCGAGCAGGCCCAGGCCGATGATCGCCACCCGATCAAATCTGAAATTGGCTTCGATCAACTCTTCGCCTCGCCCAACTTCTTCAAGGTCTTCACCAACCGCTCGTTTTCTTCGGGCAACCCGATGCTGATTCGGATGTGCTCCGGCATCCCGAACCCGGCGAGCGGACGAACGATCACGCCCTCTTTCAACAGCTCCTGACACGTATCGGACCCAGCGCGCGCCAGCATGAAGTTCGCGTCGGTCGGCCACACTTCGATACCCAACGCGGTGAGTTCCCGCGTGAGGTACTCGATTCCTTCAGCGTTCACGCGCTTGGCGCGCTCGGCGTGTTCGGTGTCGTCGAGCCCCGCGAGCGCTGCCACCTCTGCGAGTCGATTCACGTTGAACGGATGCCGCGCCCTCTGCAGGTATCCCGCGAGTTCTGTGTCCGCGACGCCGTACCCGATTCGCATGCCCGCCAATCCGTAGATCTTCGAAAACGTCCGCAGTACGAGTGTGCCGGGACGCTGGCGCACCCACCGGAGCGAATCCGGGAAATCCGGGCGACGCGCGAACTCGCAATACGCCTCGTCGATTGCGACGACTACGTTTTCGGGCAGCGCGCCCATGAACGCATCGAACTCGGCGGCTCCGACACTGGTTCCGGTCGGGTTGTTGGGGTTGCACACAAACACCAATCGGGTGCGATCGTTGATCGCAGCGGCGATGGCCGGCAGGTCGTGAACTCTGTCGTCGTCGAGCGGTACCTTCACCGACACCGCACCCATGCCCTGGACCACCGTCGGGTACATGGCGAACGACGGCCACGCGAACACCGCCTCATCACCCGGCCCGAGCAGCACCTTTGCCAACAACTCGAGGATCTCGTCCCCGCCACAGCCGAATACGAGCTGGTCTCCGTCGATATCGAGAAGCGCCGAGAGCCTTTCGCGCAGCGCAAAACTCGAACCGTCGGGATAGCGGTGGATACCCTCGAGCTCGGCTCGAATCGCCGCGACCGCCTTCGGCGAGGGGCCGATCGGACTTTCGTTGGAAGCCAGCTTGATGGCGTCGCCGATACCGAGTTCGCGCTCGAGCTCTTCGACCGGCTTGCCCGGCTGATAGGGCTCGAGATCGCGAATATGCGGTTTGATGATGTCGGCTAGCGCCATGATTCGTTTGCCTCTATTCCCGCCGCGTGGTTCGATCGACCCCGGGCGAACCGGCCCGTGGAAACGATCCCAGCACCCGGTGGGAGTGCGCGATGCTCGCGACCGAACCGAGCGCAGTCGCAACCCGCTCTTCGCTGCGGTGCCCTTCGAGTTCCAGGAAGAACAGATACTCCCAGGGCTTTCCCTTGATCGGGCGCAGATGAATCGATGTCAGGTTGATTCCGCCGGCCGCAAACGGCTGGAGCAATCGGTGCAGCCCGCCGGGCTCGTCCTTGCGAATCGTGAACACCGCAGAAGTCAGGTCGTTCCCCGTCTGGCGAGGTGTCTTCTTCCCGATCACCAGGAACCGGGTCGTGTTGTCGCTGCGGTCCTGAATCGACTCTCGGCAAACAGCGAGCTCATATTTCTCTGCCGCTACCGAACTACACAGCGCGGCCACAGATTCGTCTTCGACCGCCATCAATGCGGCCGCTGTGGTGCTGGCCGTCTCGATGCGGCCGATGCGAGGCAGATTGCGGTCCAACCAATCCCGGCATTGCGCGAGGGACTGCGGATGGGACGCCACCCGTTTGATGTCTTCGATCTGTCCGGTCCGGGACGCGAGGTCGTAGGCGATCGGCAGCAGCACCTCACCGCAGATGGAAACGTCGGCATCCACGAATGTATCGAGCGTCTGCGTCACCACCCCTTCGGTCGTATTTTCGACCGGCACGACGCCGAGTTCGGCGGCCCCACGTTCCACGGCAACGAACACATCGGAGATCGACGCCATCGCCGTCAGGCCGGCCATTCGGCCGAACTTCTGGTGTGCCGCGAGATGGCTGAACGTCCCCTCCGGTCCCATGTACGCAATCAGGACGCCCTGCTCGAGCGAACGGGTCGCCGAAATGATCTCCCGAAACACCGGCCCGAGCCCGGCGTCGGGAAACGGGCCGGGATTGATTTCGACGAGCCCTTTGACGATGCGCTGCTCACGCGCTTCTTCATAAACGCTCGCACCGGTCGTTTCCTTGACGCGCCCCACCTCGAGAACCAACTCCGCCCGGCGGTTGAGTTGCTCGAGAAGCGCCCGATCCACCTCATCGATTTGTGACCGCAGGCCGTCGAGCTCATCGGGTGCGGTCTCGATTGTGTGACTCGAATTGGGAGATTTTCTGGGCTCGGCCATCACTGCCTTTGTGCTCGCGCCAAGTTGCGCCTCTCTGCTCGCATGTTCATGAAGACCTCGTGAACCGTCGCGAACCAGGCATCGAAACAACGCCCCAACGATTGATTGGCAGCCACATGGCGCCCGCTTCGGCACCAAATTGGAAAAAAGCCGCTAACCCCCTGAAAATGCTCGCGCATAGTAGTTGAGGCCCTGCCGGGGCGCAAATCACCGGAAATCCAATTTACATCGGAAATGCAAGGGGTTATCCCGGTTTGCACGTGTCCCGGCCATCCGGCACCCCTCGAGCGGCTGGAAGCCTCCCAGGCGGCGCGACCCACCACCGAAACGGACCCGATTCGGCGGCAAGAACCCCCTAACCGATTGAAAACACTGAACATATCCAGAACTCAGTGATAGAAATCCGTCAAGGCGCGGTCTCCAGTGGTCGATAACAGAACCGCGAGGGGAAACGCCCAGCGCCGCGGTTTGCCTGCGGAAGGCCGGTATGGGATCGGCAGCTGCGCGTTCAATCAACCCAGTGCGTGGGGTGCGGATGAGCGCACGTGCGCCGAACAGCCTCGCCTTCCGGATCGCACTGCTCGTCGTGTTTCTGGCGAGCGTTGTCTACGGCGTATCCAGCCAGGCTGATGACTCGATGGTCGGCTGGGGGGGCGTCGTATCGATCATCGTGCTCGCTGGCGGTTTTGCGTTCGCCGTTGCCGGGCACGCCCAACGAGAAACCCAGCGTCAGGCCAACCGTTCTGCATTGGAGCCGATTACCGAACTCGCCAATCGCATCCAACAGCTGACGGAACGCAACAGCCAACTCCAACGGTCGAACCAGGTTCTCGAGCAGCTCTCCATCACGGACGGCTTGACCCAGCTCCACAACCATCGAAGTTTTCAAGATCACCTCACACGCGAGATCAAGCGGGTCAACCGTGCACGCGAGCCGCTATCGCTGCTGATGATCGATATCGACGACTTCAAGCAGCTGAACGACCGGTTCGGCCATGCGGCCGGCGACGAATTGCTTCGCCGGCTCGCTCAAATCATGTCCGAAGCGATCCGCGAAAGTGATCTGCTGGCCCGCTACGGAGGAGAGGAATTCGTGGTCCTCACGCCCGATACCGGGCTCGACGGCGCGTACCGGCTCGCTGAGAAAGTGCGGACCGCAATCGCCGAGTCGTCGTTCGTACTGGACGAGTCGCGCCGCCCGACGCGCGTGACGGTTTCGATCGGCGTCGCCGAATTCATGGGGAACCGAAAGCGCTTCTTCGATGAGGCCGACCGATCGCTGTACATCGCAAAGGCCGCCGGCAAGAATTGTGTGGTCGTCAGCGGAGAAGATGCCCCGCATTGACCCGATCGGCGCTTCGCCGACCGGGCCTCCCAACTACGCCAGGCGTTAGACGCTAGAAAAAGAAACTCGCACCTGCCGAGACAGCGGACCCCAGGACCTCGATGATGAAAGTGCTGTCGCGATCGTCGACGACGGCGCTGCCTACGATCACGGCTTTGAACAGCCGGCCCTGATCGAAGATCAGCACCAGTTGCTGATCGAAACCTTCACTGTCGACGTTCCAGGCACCGAGCCCTACGCCACCGGAGCGTTTGAGGCTTCGGTACACCAGCTCATAGCCGCGGTATGCCGCCAACCTGTCGCGAAACTCTTCGAGTTCCGACGGCGAACCCTGCACCTCGAAATCACCGTAGACGATGTTCTGGATCTGATTCGAGGGCAGTACGCGAAACAGACGGGACTCGAGGCCTAGTGCACCGAAAGTCTGCTCCTGAGTCATCTCGATCTCGAGAGCCCCCAAGCGTGCCGCCAGATCTTCGGGGCCCAGGAACAGCGATGCGTTGGTCGACTGGCGGCTCAGGGGAATCGCGCACCCTGCCATGACGAGCGTCATGACCAGAAGTGCAGCGATCACGGACGGCTGACCTATCCTGGTGAATCGCGCTGCAAAGTACCGTGTGGGCTGTGTAGAATGCTGGATGGATCGTCGCATGGATCACCTCGTTGGTGTTATGCGCGCCCCTCCGCTCGCTTCTTCCGAAGCCGCCGTGCAGCCGTGTCGCCGCCCTTTTGACTTCGCGAATATTTTACATGATTCGACACGCGAAGTTCACAATCGTTTCGGTCCATCGCTGACACACGAGCATGATCAAAGCGGAGAACGCGACGAACACTCGCGGGCTGCAGGCGGTTTTGCACGTCGCTGATGTGTTTGCAAAATTTGTCTCGCGGTTTTGCAATCGCCTCGGGGATCCCCAGATCGTCGGCCCGACAACGCACCCTCTGTCACGTCGGTTCGATCTGCACGCGCACGAAGACGCAGAGAACCTGCACCGTTCGAGTCGGGTCCACACCGCGATCGCACCTCGCCCCGGTTTCGCGTTATGATCAGCAGGTTCGGCGTTGGAGTCGATCGCGCAGCCTCGCAGGCTGCTTCAGAGCGGGTACGAGCGGGGTGGCGAGACGGTGAGGACTTCAATGTCATTCGGGATGAACAGCGAGCGCACCGCTCGGGCGAGCGACGGGCGCAAGCGCGCGATTCGATTGGGGCTGTCGTGCGCGACCGCCTTCGTGCTGCTCGCGGGGACGCAGGCCAGCGCCGGCGAGTGCCCTCCCGAGGCCGACGACGGGGTTCCCGAGACCTGCCCGGCCGAGGCCCTCAGCGAAGTAATCGAGGTCGAGATGGTGACCACGCTCGGCACGATCCGGCTGGGGTTGCTACCGGGAGTCGCGCCGGCGACGGTGGCGAACTTTCTCAGCTACATGGCAGCCGGCGACTACGACAATGTCTTTTTTCACCGCGTCTTTCGCAGCGGCACGCTCGACATCATTCAATCGGGCGCATTCGGATTCGACGGCGGTGCCTTCGTCGAAAACGTGGCCGGTGATCCGATCTGCAACGAGCCCTGCATCAAGAACGAGCGCGGAACCATCGCGATGGCGAAGCTCGGCAATCAACCCCACTCCGCGACCATCCAGTGGTTCATCAACGTCAACGACAGCCCGGTCCTAGACCCGGCGGACGGAGCAGCGGGGTTCTCCGGGGGATTCACCGTGTTCGGGCGCGTTATGGAGGGCATGGACGTCGTCGATGCGATTGCCGAACTTCCCCAGACACCATCGGCACTCCTGCTGACCCTGTACCTGCCGCTCGACAGTTTCTTCTCCCAAACGCTCGCGGAGATGCCCCTGACATCCGTACTCGAAGAGGATCCAGCCGGGTACGGCTGCTTCGACACGGCCGAAGTCGGGGCCGAGGTGGACACCTCGGTCACACTCATTCGACCGGTAACCCCAATCCTGGACACTGGGATCAACTACTTCTCCTGGGTTTCCCTTGGATGCCTCGATCCCAAGGAGCCGCAACCCGTGGTCTTGCCCGGCGACGATTGTTCGGCAGATGGCAACTGCATCGAGAAGGTCATCTTCGCGCAGAACCGGTTCACCACTTATCACGCGATCACACCCGAGCACGTGGCCCGCTCGCATGTGGGTCGCGCACTGCTTCGAGAGGACATGATCGAGCAGCTCGAGGACAAGGCGGTGTATCTGACGGTTCCCGAACCCAAGGCTCTTCTCACGGGCCTATTCGCAATCGCGACGCTCGCAGGCCTCGCCCAGCTGAAAAGACCGCCACTCCGCTAGACCCAACACCCCGCCGCGTGCGCCCTTGCCGCATTCCGCACACGATCACCACACGTGCGAGCCCGGAACGGGCGTGCGATCTTCGGGCCATGGCCAAAGTAATCGGACTCTCTGGCGGTATCGGAACGGGAAAGAGCACCGTGTCACGGCTGCTCGCGGAACTCGGCGCGGTCGTCGTCGATGCCGATGCGATCGTGCATGAACTGCAGGCACCGAACGCGCCCATGCTGGACGAAATCGCCGCTGAATTCGGTCCCGAGGTAATCGATTCGAAGGGTGCACTCGACCGCGCCGCACTGGGAGCGATCGTGTTTCGCGATGCCAGCGCCCGCGTCCGGCTCGGAAAGATCGTGCACCCCGGTGTGGGTGTCGAAATGGCGAAGCAGATGGCCCAGGCGCAGCGTGATGGAGCCATCTTGATCGTGCTCGACATCCCGCTGCTGTTCGAAGGCCGCAAGGCCCGCAGCGGCGGTGCGTCGGCTCTCCCGTTCGACCTGACGGTTCTCGTCTACGCCCCGGAGGCGGCACAAGTCGAACGGCAGATGAGTCGCGATGGCTGCGATCGGGAGGAGGCATTGCGCCGCATCCGCTCGCAACTGCCGATCGAAGACAAGAAGGCGATGGCCGATGTGATCGTGGACAACTCTGGAGACCCGGCCGAGACCGAGCGTCAGGTACGCGAGCTGTTCACGCGACTCACCGAAACGGCTTGACGGTCAGCCCTCTTCCGCTGCCTCTTCTAGTTCTTCTGCTCGACGCACCGCTGCGATGAATGCGGCGATCGACTCCGGGGTCTTGCGCGTGCCTTCGACTTCGACCCCCGACGTCACGTCGACACCCCACGGGAAAATATCCCCGACACCGTTGATCGCCTTGCCCACGTTCTCGGCATTGAGTCCGCCCGCGATGATCACATCGAAGCCACGCTCGATCAGCAGGCCGGCATCGCTCCAGTCCCACGCAACACCGCTACCGCCCCCTTCGCTCGGGTGATCGAGTAGAAGCATCGTTGCCGGGAACTCTTCTGCGGCCTCGAGGTCGGCGCCGCGCAACGCTTTGATGACCGGGAGATCGACCGCCTCGACCTGCTCCTCGGTCTCGTCTCCGTGAAACTGCAGACGCTCCAATTCGATGCGGCGCACGACGCGCGTGATCTCGGCATCCTCTGCATTTTGAAAGACCGCGACCCGTTCGGCCTGGTTTCCCACCCGCTCGGCGATTTTTTCGGCGGTCTTCAAGTCCAACTCCCGGGCCGAACCCGGAACAAAATTCAGTCCGATCAGATCTGCGCCCGCGTCGATCGCCGCCTGCGCGTCATCGGGATGCGTGATCCCGCAGATCTTGATCCGAATACTTCCAGTCACGATGTCCTCCGTAGACGCCGTAGCGCCACTCCAATATCGGGTTCTCTCATCAATGCTTCACCAACCAGAAATGCATGCGCGCCCGCCGATTCGAGACGCGCAATATCACTCGGCTCCGAAATCCCGCTCTCCGCGACCACCAGCACAGAATCAGGCGCTCGAGCGCACAGCCTCTCGCTGACCTCGAGGTCGACCGTGAAGGTGCGAAGATCACGGTTGTTGACGCCGAGCAGATCGAAACCGCACTCGAGTGCAGTATCCAGTTCTTTTTCGTCCTTGACCTCGACCAGCACGTCGAGCCCCAAGTCCCACGCCCGCTGGCCCAGTCGCGTCAGTTCGACGCTCGCACGCTCGCGAGCAAATGCGCTCACGATCAGCAACACCGCATCCGCACCGGCGCAGCGCGCTTCGTCGATCTGATAGGGATCGACGATGAAGTCTTTGCGCAAGAGCGGCAACGACACCGTGTTGTGAACGATCTCGAGATACCCGAGATCTCCGCCGAAATAGTGCGCGTCCGTCAGTACCGAGACCGCCGCTGCACCGGCCTCTTCGTAGGCCTTCGCGCATTCGGCGGGGTCGAAGTCGGCACGGATCTCGCCCTTGCTCGGTGACCGGCGCTTGATTTCAGCGATCACGCGCGGGCGCTCAGCGGCTTCGAGTGCTCGGCGAAAGCCGCGAACCGGTTCCGAACAGCGATTGGCCTGCCGTGCGAGATCGATCTCTCTCACCTGCTCCTTCAGTAGGGCGACCTCACCGCGCTTGCGATCCAGAATCTCGTCGAGAATCGTCATGCGCTCTGCCCGGTGTCGCGCTCGCGAGCCTTCGTCGATTCCTCTACCAGACGCTCGAGCCGGTTTTTCGCTGCTCCCGAATCGATGCTGTCTCGCGCGAGTTCCATGCCAGCGGCGAGATCTTCCGCCACGCCAGACACCCACAATGCAGCGGCCGCGTTCAGTTGCACGATGTCGCGCCTCGCACCCGTCTCGCCATCGAGCACGTTGAGGATGATCTGCGCATTCTCGGCGGCATCCCCCCCGCGCAACGCACCCTCGAGAGGCGGCGGCAGGTCGAACTCGCGCGGGTCGATCGACAACCGCTGTACCCGCCCTGCGGTGACGAGGGCGGCATCCGTCGTCCCGCGCGTGGTGATCTCGTCCAGTCCATCCGAGCCGTGGACCACCAATGCGCGTTGGGCGCCCAGTTCGCCAAGAGCTTCTGCCAGCGGCTCGACCATCGCCTGCGCGTAGACGCCCACCAACTGGAGGCGAACGCCCATCGGGTTCAACAACGGTCCCAGGCAGTTCATCAACGTCCGCACACCGAGTTCCGCGCGAACCGGCGCGACGAATTTCATTGCCGGGTGCGCGCGTCTGGCAAAGAACGGTGCGATACCGACATCGCGCAAGATCTGCGCACTGGCTTCCACCGAAAGATCCACCGCGACGCCCAACGCCTCGAAGACATCAATGCTGCCCGTCTTGCTGGTGGCCGCACGGTTGCCGTGTTTCGCAACCGGAACACCTGCGCCGGCCGCAACGAACGCAGCGGCAGTCGAAATATTGAACGTATTCGCTCCGTCGCCGCCGGTCCCACACGTGTCGATCGCCATCGGATCGACGCCCTTCGCGGTCACGGCGCGGGCGCGCAGCGCGCGCGCTGTGGCGACGATCTCGCCAACCGTCTCGCCTTTCGCGCGCAGGGCGATCAGCAATCCAGCCACCTGCACGGGCGAGGACTTGCCGTCCATGATCTCGCCGAAAGCTTCCTCCAGAAGCTCTTCGGGAACCTCACCGCCGGCGAGCGCAATTTCGATGGCATCTCGAACGCTCACAGTCCGGGCCTGCGCTCGCACAGATCGATGAAATTCTGCAGCAGAGCCTTGCCGTCCAACGTCAGGATCGACTCGGGATGAAACTGTACGCCTTCGATCGGATACTCGACGTGCCTGACGCCCATGATCTCACCGTCCGCGGTACGCGCAGTCACTGCAAGTTCTGCCGGACAACGATCGCGATCGATCACGAGAGAATGATAGCGGGTGGCCTCGAGTGGAGATCTGAGCCCCGCAAACACCCCGGTGCCATCGTGTTCGATTTTCGACACTTTTCCGTGCATGATCGATCGCGCGCGAACGATCGTCCCACCGAATGCCATCCCGATCGACTGATGTCCCAGGCAGACGCCCAGCAACGGAATTCCGCGCGACGCGCATGCGTGTACGAGTTCGATCGAAACGCCAGCAGCACTCGGCTCACCGGGCCCCGGCGAGATCACCACACCGTCGGGTCTCGGGTCGAGCAACTCATCGACCGTTTTGACATCGTTGCGGACGACGTCCACTTCCGCTCCCAGCTCGCCCAGATACTGCACGAGATTGAACGTAAACGAATCGTAGTTGTCGAGAATCAACAGGCGCATCGGCTCAATCGAGTCCTTCGCGCGCCATATCGATGGCCGCTACCAACGCGCGAACTTTCGTTACCGTCTCTTCGAATTCGTAATCCGGGTCCGAATCGGCAACGATGCCAGCTCCGGTCCGCATGAAGATCTCGCCGTCCTGAATCAGCATCGTGCGAATCGCAATGGCGGTATCGATGTTCCCGGAATAGTCGATGTATCCGACACATCCACCATAGATGCCGCGCCGGAGATTCTCGAGTTCGTCGATGATCTCCATGGCCCGCACTTTCGGAGCGCCCGATAGCGTCCCAGCGGGAAACGTCGCCCGCAACAGGTCCAGCCAGTCGAGTCCAGCGCGCAGTCGCCCCTGCACGTTCGACACGATGTGCATCAGGTGCGAATACCGCTCGACCTTCATGAACTCGCTGACCCGGACGCTTCCCACCTCGGCAACACGCCCGACATCGTTGCGGCCGAGGTCGACCAGCATCAGGTGCTCGGCCCGCTCCTTTTCGTCCGCGAGCAGGGCCTTCTCGATCTCGGTGTCGTCATCGGCCGACTCGCCGCGCTTGCGTGTACCGGCGATGGGGCGCACGTCGATGGCGCCGTCGACCAATCGGACCAGCGCTTCGGGTGAGGAACCGATGATCACCGGGCCCTCGCAGTGCATGTAAAATAGGTAGGGGCTCGGGTTGATCGATCGCAACTGCCGATAGATCGTGAACGGGTCCACCTGCAGCGGGACGCGAAACTGCTGAGACAGAACGACCTGAAAGATATCGCCGGCCTCGATGTACTCCTTCGCACGCTTGACGATGCCGTGGTACGCCTCGCGCGTGGCGCTGCGTGCAACATCCATCGGCTCGCGAACGGGTTCGGGCTCGCCCACCGCGGCAAGCGGTTCTCGCAGCTTCTTCACGACCGCGTCGACAGCGTCGAGTGCCTGCTGGTAGACCCGCGAGGTGTCGTCACCCGGGGAGAACTCGGTGTGACGCACCACGAATGCCGTGTGGCTGGCGTTGTCGTGAATCACGACCGTTTCGGGAAACACGAACCAGAGGTCCGGCAATCCGATCGGGTCGGGATTCGAGTCGGGCAGCTTCTCGACGAAACGCACCCAGTCGTATCCGACGAAGCCGACCGCGCCTCCGAGAAACGGCGGTAGCGTGGTCCCGACTTCGTCCGGAATGACCGCGTCCATGTTGGCCATCTTGTCGCGCAAGTATTCCAACGGGTCGCCATCGACGTGAATCCGCTGGGTCTCGCCGCCCTCGGTCCACTCGACATCCTGGCCGCGAGCGCGAAAGACGGCACGAGCGCCGCAGCCGATGAAGCTGTGGCGCGCCCACTTTTCGGCTCCCTCGACCGATTCGAACAGGAAGCTCGTCACACCGTCGTCGAGACGTTTGAACAGCGAAAGTGCCGTGTCCATGTCTGCGCGAATCTCGCGTACGACGGGAATCAAGCGTCCGCGACTAGCGAGTTGCTCGAACGCAGTCTGTGTGGGGCGGTACACCGTGGCCTCGGAGGGTTGCTGTTTCGAGGGGCGATCGATCTTGGGCGCTTGGCGCGCTTGGTGGAAGTCGGCTCAGGCAAACCTGATACCGAGAGACAAAATGTAACAAAAACGGCTTTTTATAAAACGGCCTAGAATCCGTCCACAAAGCCGAAGTTCTCCAGCCCGAGTTGGCCGGCGGTGGGATCATTGCCCAGGCCTACGATCCGGTACAGCAAGCCGAACTGAAAGGCTTCCTGGCGGGTCTGGCGAACTTCGATCCCGGCCGCCCAGCAATTGCACTTGCTGAGGTATTCGACCGCGGCGCTGTGGGACAGCAGCAGCGAGTTCTCGAACGAATAGACGATCCGGTGCCGGAGCGCCCAGTTCTGCGTAAGACGGTAGCTCGTGGTGAGGTCGACCTGGTTGATTCGATCGAAATTGCTGTCGAAATCGTCGAACCGGTCTGGGTCGGTTTGGAAGTCCTCGAAAAATCGGGGAACCCGATTCAAATAGCGGTATCGGAGCACGGCTCCGAGTTTCTCACCCTGCCAGGCCCCCTCTGCGATCACCTCATCGACCACGAATCCATCCGGATCCAGACCGAAACTGAACCGCAATGCCGTTCGCGGAAGCGGGTTGGCGGTTCCATCGATCACCAGCGTCCCGATGCGTCCCCCCTTGGAGAAGTCGAACAAGAAGCCCATGTTGAAATCGGCGAGTATCCGCGCGGGTTTACTTCCGCTGCCTTCGCGGTAGAACCGATTCCCGACTCCGATCGTGAACCCGTTGAATTCTTGCGGACGGTCGGAGCTGTCGCGGGTGATGTTCTCGAGTGCCAGCTGGCGAATGCGGTCTTGCGGCACCGCGGTATACGGCGAAAACAACGGCTTGTCGTCGATATCCGAGCGAGTGACCAGCCCATAGCTCAGCGTCGGTTCCAGCAGATGGACCACGTCGGTTCCGTAGCTTCGCTTCAACCGGGTCTTGATATCCGCGCGCGCGGTGATGGTGCCGAAGGCCGCGGAGCCCTGTTCCCGCGTCTGATAGACCGCCTGGCGATAACCGACCTCGGGGAACACCTCGAGGTAGTTACCGATGCGAAACGGCACTGCGAGCCGAGGCGTCGCCACCAGGCGATGGCCACTATCCGCGAGCGGCTCTCCCTCTTCGAACCTCCCATTCCCTTCAGGGCCGCCCAATGCGGCATTGTCGAGGTGAGCGTCTCCTCCGATGAATCTCTCTTCCCGCCCGTCGGGCAACGCATCGATTCCGATGTCGTAGAACTGCAAGTCGCCATTGGGCGGAAAGGCGGGATTGACCGGCGGTGGACCCGGGTTGATGGGGAACGTTTCATCGGGGTTGTTGAGCTGGCCGAAATGGGTGTACTGGACGTCGAGCGAGGGCACGAGCCGGTTCAGGATCGGGACCTCAGGCGCCAACGGTTGCGGAAGAGCCTTCAACTCCAGGTTCGGAACCCGGTGCAGCAGGTAGGGATCCCGGTCCTCGTCGTCGGGGTTCTGCAGATCGTCGGCGACTTGTGTCGACAGCACGAAGCCGAACTGGTCGGTCGCACCGAATTGGTTGAACAAGAACGCATTGGACTCGAGGTAGCGATTCAGCCGCTCATCTCTGAGATCCTGAAAGTCTCTCAGATACCGATTGTCCGACATGAACTGGAACTCGGATTTCGCGCGCCAACCAAAGGGCAGATGAAAATCCTGTCGGCCGCGCGCGATCCAACGGTTCTCGTCGAAGGGATCGTTGGCCGAATGGGGATTGATCTTCTGATCGTTGATGTAGGAGCCGAAGATCTCGCCGCCCGAGTGCTCACCGAGCAGGTATTCGACGTCGACCTCGCCCTTGACGCCCCGACTCTGCAGCCAGCGCGGGATGAGGGTGACGTTGACATTGGGTGCAGCCGCCCAGAAGAAAGGCGTCCCGAAGCGGATGCCGTCGCGACTGAAGAACGAGAATTCGGGGAACAGAAATCCCGTCTCGCGATCGTTGCTGAGCGGATAGATCATCCAGGGCAACCAGATGACCGGTACCCCCAGAATATTGACCGTCGTGTTGCGCGCGACCGCAAAGCCGTCCAGATCGAGCTTGGCCGACTGGGCCCGCAGCTGCCAGGGATCCTTCCCGTCGTCGGGGCAGCGGCATGTGGTAAAGACCCCACCCTCAAATGTGTAGGTGCGATCGCCCGTTTTGACGATCTCTTCGCCTTCCATCTTGAAGCGATTGGAGGCGGGATCGAACCGCGCCAGGAACATCACGCCCTGCAACGTCTCGATGTTGAACTCGACGAAATTCGCGTAGACGGTTTCGGAACCGTCGAAGAACACGACCCGGCCGCTGGCGACTCCGCGGCCACCACCCCGGCTGAAACTCACCCAGTCGGCCGAAAGCGTCTGCTTTCCCTGGACGAGTTGGACGTCGCCGCGCGCTACGTAGACATCTCGCTCACGCTCGTGTTCGATCGTATCAGCCGAGATCTCGAACGGAGCGTCACCAAAGTCGACGTTGAACTGTGCCTTGGCGTCGTGCGCGACGAGCACACAGCAAATCAGCGCAGCTAGCGCCGGGATATTTCGACCCACCCCGTTCCCCCACGAAAGCTGGAGGGAGCACGCTATCAGGCTGGACGCGAGACGCAATCAATCTCAGTTGGGAGCATCCAGAGTTGCTGAAATCGCATCCAGATCGGGGGCATAGAGGCAATCCTCGACCAGGCGAATGACTTTCCGATCGAATAGCTGGTGAAGCGCCCTGTGGGTCTCCAGCATCGACAACCCGGATTCCTCGGCAAGCGCGCTCAAAGTGGTCGGAATCCGGTTGCCGTGTTTGGGGTCTGGCTCAGCGTTGCGAACCAACCCGCGAACCACGGACCGGAGCAGATCATCGACGCCCAATGCCGCCAGACGGCGCTCGGCTTCGATCAAACGCGAAACCAGTACGCGGATCATCCGAATCGCAATCGCCGGCTGGGCAAGACACATGGCCTCGAGCGTCTCGCGGTCGAGCTCCAGCACACGGGTCCGGCTGACTGCGACGGCGCGTGCCGTGAAGGGTTTACCGAGGACGACACCGAGCTCGCCGAAGAAATCACCGGCTCCGAGCCGGGCGACGACGCGCTGGCCAGATTCGCCCATCCGAGAAAGTTCGACTTCGCCGGCTTGGATCACGTAGAACCGGTCGCCCGAATCTCCTTCCTCGAAGACGGTCTCGCCGGGTTCGAGCGTGCGCTGGTGCGCACTGCGAACGCCGAGATCGGTATCTTCGCTGCCCATCGTACCGCCCCCCCAGACGGGTCATCGCTGAGGGATTCCTCGACGCAAAGCGCTCGAAGCTTGAGGAATGCGCGAGAGACTCGTGCCAAGCTACCGGAAATTCAGCACCAATACGGGAAGAGGTGCGGCTCGAAACAGCTACCGGCGAGCCTTCATTGAGCTCCGCCACGGCGTTCAGTCGAGTTCGGGCACCGCGTTCAGATGGGCTCGGCCACGGCTTTCAGCAGGCCCTCCAACTCGTCGAACTCGATCAATCCCACGTGAAGCGATTCGATGTTGCCTTCCCGATCGATGATCGCGAGGGTTGGAAAGCCCAGCGCACCGAACTCCTGCGCGAGAGCCTCGTCGCCGATCACGATGGGATACTCGACCCCCTGCTCGGCGACCCATGGCCCGACGACTTTGACGCCTTCGAAGTCCACCGCGACGCCAATGACTTCGACGTCTCCCAGGTCTCGATGGGCCAGCCAGAGCTTGTTCAGCTCGGGCACCTGATAGATGCAGGGCGGGCACCAGGTCGCCCAGAAGTCCAGCACGACGATCTTGCCGCGGTGCTCTGCCAGCGAGACGTCGCGACCCTGCACATCCTTGAGTGTGAACTGCGGCGCCGGCTTTCGCGATTCGACCTCGGGCTTTTCGCCGGTGGCGGATGAGGTCGTCCCACTGTTCGACTCAGCGCTGCACGCGCTGAAACAGACTATCGACAGCGCGCAGATGGCGGCGGAGATCAACCCGCTCTTCAATCCGCTCTTCAATCCCCTATGCCAGCGGGTTCGCATCACTGGATCACTCGCTCGGCGGCTTCCACCCAGCGTGTCATGAAGCTGAACTTGCTGTTGAGCATCGCGAGCTGATCGGTCACGAGCAGTACTCCCACTGCCATCAATACGCCTCCGGATACGATCTCGAATTTTCGAAAATGCAGTTTGATCCGCGAAAAGGCCGCAAAGAAATGTTCGATGCTCCAGCCCGCGATCAGAAACGGAACTGCCAGGCCGGCAGAGTAGATCGTGAGCAGTACGACACCCTGCATGGCGGTTTCACTGCTACCCGCAATCGTCAAGATCATGGCCAGCGGAGGCCCGATACACGGCGACCAGCCCAATGCGAACGCAGCACCCACCATGAACGAACTGATCGCGTTGCGCTGGTTCGACTTCATCTGCAGACGCGTATCGCGATACAACGCGCGGATCGGCACGACACCGGTCATGTGCAATCCGAGCAAGATGATGAAGACACCAGCGATTTGGACGAATCCGATCTCGACGCCAAACAACTCGGCGTGCCAGGTCCGCAACACATGTCCGGCCGCGACCGCGCCCGCTCCCATCAGAACGAAGACGCACGAGAACCCGAGCACGAAGGCAACGCAGGCGCCCATCACGCGCCGCCGCACGATGGCATCCGACGTGCCCAGTTTCATCTCGTCGACCGAGATCCCCGAAACCAGCGATAGGTATGCGGGCATCAACGGAAGCACACACGGTGAAAGCACCGAGATCAAACCCGCGGCGAACGCGAGATATGCGTGTGAGCCCAACTCTATCATGGCAATCCGCGTCTAGAATCGCCGTTTGCGCATCGAGCCGCCAGCGAGTTCCCGGTGCTGCTCGTCAGTAGACCTCTTCGATGATCGTCGTATCCACGACCTTTTCCTCGCGATACGCCGGGTCACGACCGATGAATTCAATGGCCTGTTCGCCTCGTACGTGGCTCGGAAGTACCAGGTAGTCGCCGTAGATCGCCGGCGTAATGACGTCGCGAAGCACAGTGGAATTGCCTGCCGACAGCCCATACGAGATGCCGCCAAACACGAGTCCCAACGTCGAATACGTCAACTTGACCGGCGCGTACAACAGGGACAGCCCTGCTGACGCCGCGTTGATGCCGATCTCCTGTGCGCGGTCATTGCCGTTGC
>JAJDAM010000825.1 GCA_029261905.1 Deltaproteobacteria bacterium | reverse complement strand
GGGGGCGCGGCGCACGGAATGGGCCTACTGAGTACGACGCGCCCCCGGACCCAACCGTCCAGAGTCCACCCCGAAACATCCAAACTCCACCCCGAAATCTCCCCTCAACGCCCAACCGAAACCAAATCAGCAATCCGCATCTCATGCTCCTCCCCAGTCCCAAAAACCGACTCCAAAACCCAAGTCCGCTTCAAGAAATAGTGCGCCGGCACCTCCCACGTGTACCCCATTCCACCATGCACTTGAATACAAGCGCGCGAGTTCTTCATCGCCGCGTCACCCGCAACCAACTTCGCACTCGACACCGCACGCGCCACGTCTCCGACCACCGGATCGTCGATCGTGGCCCCCGCCGCATACACCGCGGCCCGAGCCACTTCCTGACGCACGAACATGTCGGCCAGGATGTGTTTGACGGCCTGGAAGCCACCGATGATGCGACCGAACTGTTCACGCGTCAGCGCGTACTGCGTCGCCAACTCGAGCGTCGACTCGGCAATCCCCAGCAGCTGTGCGGCGGCGATCGCCCCACCGTCGAACCAGATGCGTGTCGCGTCGGCCGCGTCGCCAATGCGATCCCCCAGCGGGAGCTCTGCGACGTGGTGCAGAGGCGTCAGGGGGTCGAGCGGAACCGCGACGGGTTCGGCCTTCAGTGTTCGCGGGTCGATCTGGTAGACGCCGTCTTCTCGCAGAACCATCAACGTGTCGAGCGAGTCGAGGTACTCGACCAGTATGACATCGCGTTGTTCGCCAATCAGATCCAACCCACCGACCACGACGTCTCCCGTGTCGGCACCCTCGATCCGTCCCGCCGCCAGATGGGTCCAAATCGTGGGGCCCGGCACCAGCCGGCGGCCGAGTTCAGCAAACACCAACACGGCATCGGCCGCCCCCAGCCCGACGCCCCCGTCGTCCTCGGGCACCCTCAAGGCGAACACACCCATCTCCGCGACCTCTCGCCACAGATCGCGATCGAAGCCGCCCTGCTCGACGATCTCCGGAAGCTGCTCGACCGGTATCCGCCCGTCGCAAAACGACCGGACCCCGGATTGGAGAGCTTGTTGATCCTCGGTCAGCTGAAAGTCCACGATTCGATCCTCGGGTGGTGTAGGTAGGAAGGTAGGTAGATGGATAGATGGAGTAGATGGGCAGACGCGATCGCGGTCGATACTGCGTGCCTCCGCTAGCGCTTCTCCTTGGGCATCCCCAGGATGCGTTCGGAAACGATGTTGCGTTGAATCTGTGACGTTCCGGCGGCGATGCTCAGCGACAGCGACTGCATCGCCCGGGCCAGGAAGTGCTCGCTCGGCAAGCCCGCGACGTCCTCGCGACTCAGTCCGGCGCGACCGAGCACGCGAACGGCGAGTTCTGAAATTCGCTGATACAGCTCGGAGTAGAACAGCTTGATCGCCGAGCCGCCGAGCCCCGGAACGCCGGTCTGGGTCGACTGGCAGACCGACAACTTCACCATCGCCCACAGCGCGTCGAGTTCGGCAGAGATGTGCCCCACTTCGCGACGCAGCGCAGCGTCGTCCCACGCGGTCGCATCGTGGCGCGTCACGCGTTTGGCGACACCGACGAGTTCCGCAAGAAACTCGCGAAGTTGATACATCTCGCTCGCGAACGCGGTCCCACGCTCGAAGCGCAGCGTCACATTGGTCACGCGCCAGCCGTCGTTCTCCTCGCCGACCCGATTGGCGACCGGAACCCGCACGTCTTCGAGAAAGACCTCGCTGAATTCACCCTCGCCAACCAACGTAGGCAGCGGACGGATGTCGAGACCGGGTGCGTCCATCGGCAGAATCAGCCAGCTGATCCCGGCGTGCTTCTCGTCGGGGTTGGTACGAACCAACAGCTCGCCGTAGTCGGCCGCCTGCGCGAACGAGCACCAGATCTTGTGGCCGTTGACCACGTAGTCATCGCCATCACGAACCGCTCGGGTAGAAAGAGCGGCCAGATCCGATCCGGCGCCAGGCTCCGAGAACCCCTGGCACCAGACCTGCTCGCCACGCAGGATGAACGGAACGTGGTTCGCCTTCTGCTCCGGCGTACCCTCGGCGATCAGCGTCGGACCGCCGTGCAACATGCCGACGAAGTTCACTCCGATGTAGGGTGCACCCGCGCGCGCGATCTCTTCGTAGTAGACGAGTTGTTCGGTCAGCGAAGCATCCCGGCCCCCGAATTCTTTGGGCCAGTTGATCCCCGCGTATCCCGCGTCGAACAGCTTGCGTTGCCAGCCCGTGTCGTACGCGCGCCGTGCCGGCCAATCGGCCTTCGACGGCGGTTTGCCGTGCGCCGGGACTGCTTCGTCGAGCCAAGCGCCCAGTTCCGCGCGAAATATCTCATCCTGTTCCGAGTAGCGAAGGTCCACTGGAGCTCCCATCCGGTGTGTTCAGTTGTCGGCTCGGCACTGGTCGTGTGTTCGGTGGTGTGATCGGGCTCGTGATCTGCGGTCAGAAACCGAACGCTCGCCGCGTGACTCGACCCGGTGCCTGGAACCCGTCGGACCGATCCAGCGTCCAGCGACCGACCGGCGCGCCTAGGATACGGACCCCTTCGACGACTGCCAATCCCAGAGCAACCGCGCACCCGACACCGACTACGGCAGCGTCAGCATCTCCGGGGTCATCTCGTATTCCGCATCGTCGGGAATCACCAGTTCTCGATCTTTTCCCTTGCCGACGACCCGCGGAAGAACCGCAACGATCTTTCGAGTGCGCGAGTATTCGAGCACCGCCGCCACCTCCGAGAACGCCGAGATCGTCTGCAGGTTTGCCATCGTCGGAAAAATCATCTGCCGTTGCTTGTTCAGTGCCTGTTCCAGCGCCACTTCGGGTGCAATCCACACGAGGACGGTCGACTCGACACCATCGTGGATCGCAAGCTGGTCGACGGGTGCCGCCGCGGTAAAGAACAGCGTGTCGAACCTTCGCGGGACCATTTCCGGAGTGATCCAGCGGCCATGAACCTGCAATCCGTCGGCCGCCAGCTCCAGATCCTCCGCCTCGACGATCTCCCGCAGCGTCAGGTCGCCGCTTTGAAGCTGCAGGCGATGACGGCTCAACTCGGCTGCGAGGGTGCCGCTGATGAGTTCGCGCTGTCCGCGTTTGCGCGCAAGCAGCACGCCGGCCTCTTCGAAGGTTTCTCGAATCGCGGCGACGAAGTACCCGAGTGCCTCGGCCGGATCGTCGATGTCGATGCGGGCACTCGCTTCTTCGGCGCTGACCCCCGACACCCGATCGGCAAGTTCGTGATCGCCCGCATCGACGCGGCCGCCGGGAAAAACGTAGAGGTCGGGCAGAAATTCGCTCTTGGCGTGCCTCTGCAACAGCAACACCTCGGGCGCCTTCGTTCCCTTCGTCCCAGGCCGCAGCAACATGATCGTCGCAGCGGGCGCCGGTGTACCGACACTTGCAGGCATTGCGTTCTCTCCGGTCCTTTCAGTCGTTCACGAACTGCACGTATTCGTCCAACACAGGCATCACGTCGTCGCGTGGCGCAGAAGGCACGCGCAGCACCGTCTCTGTCACGCCCAACGACGCGTAGTAGTCGAGCTTGGCGCGGTCCGGAAACACGCCCATCGGAACGATGTGGATCTCGCCCGGGTCTCGGCCGCGCAATTCGAACGCTTCACGGATCTGTTGCACGGCCGTTTTCATGCCGGCACCACCGAACGGCATCCAGCCATCGGCGTACTCGGCCATTTGTGCGAACAGGCTGGGTCCGGCGGCGCCGCCGATCAGCACCCGAGGTCGCGGCTGCTGCAGCGGTTTCGGCCACTGCCAGCTCGGCTCGAAATCGACGAACTCCCCGTGGAACTCGGACACTTCCTGCGACCACAGGGCCTGCATCGCCAGCATCTTCTCACGAACCAAAGCACGCCGCGTGGACACCTCGATGCCGTGATTCTCCATCTCTTCCCGGTTCCAACCGTATCCGATACCGAGCACCAGACGTCCGTTGCTGATCAGATCGAGGGTTGCCAGCTGCTTGGCGAAAGTCAGCGTATCGTGCTGCGCGACCAGACCGATCCCGGTACCGAGTCGGATTTTCGAGGTGATCGACGCCGCGGCGGCCAGTGCGATATACGGATCGAGACTCCTCGCGTATTCCTCGGCCAGCTGCTCGTCACCCGTCGGCGGTGGTGTACGCCGGCTCGCCGGGATGTGTGTGTGCTCGGGAATGTAGAGCGAGTAGAAGCCGCGGTCTTCGGCTTCCCTGGCCAGATCGACTGGACTCATCGACTTGTCGGTGGCGTGGAGGGTGACGCCGATTCGCATCTCGAATGACTCCCGCGGCTTTCGAGTGGGTGAACTCAGACACCCTACAGGAGTCGTCTGGATACGGCCTCCCGATCGCGATCCTTGCGGCGTGCTTCCGAGGTCGGGTGGTGAGGGCTAGAGTCCGCCGATGCTCGCCGGCATCCGCGTTCTCGACCTGACCCGTGAGTCCGGCTTTCTCGCGGGAAAGGTCCTCGGCGACATGGGCGCCGACGTGATCAAGGTAGAACCCCTCGAGGGAGACCCGGCTCGCCGGCGCGGCCCGTTCCTCGGCGGTGTCGAGGGGCCACAGCGCAGCCTCGGTTGGCTCGCGATGAACACCAGCAAGCGTGGCGTCACACTCGATATCGACTCGGCGGCGGGTCGAGACCAGTTCGGACAGCTATTGGATACGGCGGACGTTCTGATCGAATCAGAGCCGCCCGGATCGATGACGGAACGGGGCCTCGGTTGGCCCACGCTGCGCGAGCGCAATGCGCGCCTCGTCTACTGCGCGATCACGCCTTTCGGCCAAACGGGTCCGTGGGCCCGGTATCGCGCCGAAGACCTCGTCATCGTGGCGCTCGGTGGCAACGCGGCACTCACGGGCCACCCCGATCGCCCCCCGGTTCGCTGCAGCATGCCCACTTCCCACTACCACGGCGGACCCGAAGCGGCGCTCGGCATCGCAATGGCACTGTATGCGAGGATCGTCAGCGGGCGCGGACAGTTCGTCGATGTATCCCTGCACGAAACGCAGCTGCAGTCGCTGCTGTCGACGCCCGGTCAGTACGCGCTCACGAAGACGGTTTCTCATCGAAACGGTGCCCGGGTCGGTGGCTTGCGAGAGATCTGGCTCGCGAAGGACGGCTATGTCTCGTACGGGCTGCGCGGCGGGCCCGCCCGAATCCCGAACCTGAAGGCCACAGTCGATTACATGAAAGAGTGTGGGGCGGCTCCCCGCTGGCTGATCGACTACGACTGGGAAAACTACAACCACAACCTGCTCGACGATGCCGAGCTCGACCGCCTCGAAGAAACCTTTGGCGCGTTCTTCCACGATCGCACCATGCGCGAACTCTACGATGCGGCCCTCGAGCGACGCATCTTGTTGGCGCCCTGTAACAACGCGAAGGAGATTGCCGAGCAACCCCAGCTCCGCGAAAGAGAGCTGTTTTCGACCCTCGAGTACCCGGAACTCGGCGTTTCGATCGAGCACCCGAATTTCTTCGCAAAGGCGCGCGGCATTCGAATTCGGCGACCGGCGCCGCGCCTCGGAGAGCACAACGAAGAGGTGTTCTCCGAAATCGATCGCAATGCACGTCGCACATCCGGCGCAACACGAATCGACCGGGCGCGTTCCAATTCGGCACGAGGCCCTGGCGCGCTGTCCGGCCTGCACGTGCTCGAGTTGGGTTCTGGCGCCGCGGGTCCGGTCGCCAGCCGCTACTTCGCAGAACACGGTGCGACGGTGATTCGAATCGAATCGTCGAAGCGTCCCGACTTCCTGCGCATCTTGTGGCTGACACCCGACAGCCCGTACGGACTCGATGGATCGCCGATGTTCATCTTGCTGAATCCGGGCAAGAAGAGCGTCGCGATCAACATGAAGGAATCCGACGGAGTGGCGCTCGTGCGACGCCTCGTCGAGTGGGCGGACATCGTCTCGGAGAACTTCGCGCCC
Organism: Deltaproteobacteria bacterium; assembly: GCA_029261905.1. Taxonomy (GTDB): domain Bacteria; phylum Myxococcota_A; class UBA9160; order UBA9160; family SMWR01; genus JAJDAM01. The sequence goes on along the minus strand of JAJDAM010000825.1, from coordinate 4,607 downwards.
GGTCCGATGGAACGCTGGGGGCTCGACTACGCGGGAGTACGCGCGATCAGGAAGGACTCGGTGATGGTCAGCGCCTGCTTGTTCGGGCAGACCGGCCCCCAACGCGCGTATCCCGGGTTCGGCGGTCAGGGGTCGGCAATCTCCGGCTTCAACCACGTGACCGGGTGGCCGGACCGGGAAGCGCACGGTCCCAGCCACACCATCACCGATTCACTTTCGCCGCGGTACGTCGCGCTGGCAGCCGTGGCGGCGTTGATCGAACGCGAACGCAGCGGCGAAGGCCAATACATCGACCTCTCGCAAATCGAAGCCGCCGTCTACAGTCAATCGGAGACGATGGTCCGTTACAGCGGGAACGGCGAAGTCGTCGGACGGCGCGGCAATCGGGATGATCCAGCGGGGTCCCACGCGGCGCCGCATGGCGTCTACCCCGCGCGCGGCGACGACCGTTGGATCGCAATCTGCGCCCACACCGCGACGGACTGGGACGCGTTGCGGCGAGTGATCGGAGATCCGAGCTGGACCGACGACGAGCGCTTCGCGAGCCTCGAAAAACGGCGCGAGCACGAAGACGCACTCGATGAGCGGCTCGCGGCGTGGTCGGCCCAGTTCGACGCACACGAACTGATGGCGCGCCTGCAGCATGCCGGTGTCGGCGCCGGCGTCGTACAGACCACCGCCGACCTGATCATGGACCCGCAGCTGGCCCATCGAGGGCACTTCGAAACCCTCCGACACGTTCACCTCGGGGAACTCGCGTTCGAACGCTCGGGCTTCCGCCTGTCGCACAGCGCGGCCGGCTATCGGCACGCCGGCCCGAACCTCGGTGAACACACCGAAGAAGTTCTCCGCGAAATCCTCGGCCTCGACGCGGCCGAGATCGCTCGACTTCGGGCAGAGCAGGTCACCGTCTAGGTCCCATGTCGCTGCACTGGATCGACATCGCGGTGCTCGCCGCATACGGGATCGGGATGACCGCGATGGGCGTCTACTTTGCCCGCCGCAATAGCGACACCGAGGAGTACTTCGTCGGCGGACGACGCCTCTCCGGCTGGGTCGTCGGGTTGAGCATGGTCGGCACCGCGATCAGTTCGATCACGTTCCTGTCGATGCCGGCGGATTCGTTCAAGACCTATTGGCTGCGCTTCCTGCCCTACGTGTTCGTACCGGTCGCTGCCTGGATCGCAGCTCGATACATCATCCCGTTCTTTCGTCGCGGTCAGGTGACGTCCGCCTACGAGTACCTGGAAGATCGCTACGGCCCTTCGATCCGGGTCTACGGTGCTGCGACCTACATCGCCGCGCAGGTGCTACGGACCAGCCTGGTCCTCTACCTGGTCGCGCTGTTGCTGAACCAGTTGACCGGTCTCGACGAAACCACGTGCATCGTGGTAGCTGGGGTCTTCGTCGCCGCGTACACGGTTTTCGGTGGAATCGACGCCGTCATCTGGACCGATGTCGTACAGACGATCGTGTTGATATCCGGCAGCCTGCTCTGCCTCAGCGTGATCGTCTTCGAGTTGCCAGGAGGCTTCGCCCAGATTTTTTCGATCGCGGCCGAACACCACAAATTCAGCCTGGGCTACGTCGCAGACGGTGAACTCGTACCGATCGGTTGGGGGTTCGACTTCGGGACGAAGACCGCGCCGCTGATGATCTTGATGAGCGCGACTTATTTTCTGACTGAGTACGTCACTGCCCAGCATTTCGTACAGAGATACTGCGCGGCAAAATCCACCGCACACGCGAAGCGCGCGATGCTGATCTCGGTGTTGGTCGGAATACCGACGTGGGTCTTCTATATGTTTCTCGGGACGGCGCTCTTCGCGTTCTTCCAGGTCTTCCCGGCCGAGGAAGCCGGCAAGATGCTATCGGGCGAGCTGCGCGCGGAAGGCATCGTCCCGTTCTTCGTACTCCATTACCTGCCCCACGGAATCGCGGGTCTGGTGATCGCGGCCGCATTGGCGGCGGGGATGTCATCGCTCGATTCGAGCATCAACGCGATCTCGACCGTGGGTGTCGTCGACATCTACCGTCGACATCTGGTGCCGGGGCGCGAAGACCGACACTACCTGCGCGCAGCCCAGTGGATCGCAGGCGCGGCGTCGTTGGCGATGCTCGCCGGTGCCACGCTGCTGCTGAACGCGGAAGGCCGCACGCTTCAGGACACCTCGATCAAGCTCACTTCCCTGCTGGGCGGCGGCTTACTGGGCATCTATCTGCTCGGATTCCTGACCCGGGTCGGCGACGGTCGATCGGTTTGGGGCGGAATCCTGTGCACCGCCACCTTCACGCTGTGGACGATGGGTCTGTTTCCAGCGAGTTGGACCGTGCCGTTCGACACCTATTACACGTCGTTCTTCGGCAACCTCTTGATGTTCTGCGTCGGGTACGGCCTGGCAACCGTGCTGCCGCGGCGCGAGCGCACCGCTTCCATCCCTACGATCTGGGATACGAGGTCGTGACGCCGGATTTGGCTATCGTCGCTTTTTTCCGGTAGCCGCCTTTCCGGTAGCAGCCCTCGTGGCAGCCGCCCTCAGTAGCGTTCCGGAGCGGAGGTCCAATTGGGCAGCGGCGAGCAATCAGCCGGTTTCGACGCGAACTACGCGCTCGACGACAGATACGTCGTCGAGTCGGGGCGCATCTTCCTGAGCGGCGTGCAGGCGCTCGTGCGCTTGCCGTTGATGCAACGTCAGCGCGACCTGGCGGCTGGCCTGAATACAGCGGGATTCATCTCCGGCTACCGGGGTTCGCCGCTGGGCAACTACGACTTCGCGCTGTGGCAGGCGAAATCGAACCTCGAAGCACACCACATCCATTTCGAGCCGGGCATCAACGAGGATCTGGCGGCGACCTCGGTTTGGGGATCGCAGCAGTCTGAGCTGCTGGAAGGCGCGCGCTACGACGGTGTATTCGGCATCTGGTACGGCAAGGGCCCGGGCGTCGATCGGTCCTGCGATGCGCTGAAGCACGCCAACTATGCCGGGAGTTCGCCGGCGGGTGGCGTGCTGGTGCTGGCGGGCGACGACCCCGGTGCCAAGTCCTCGTCGATCGCTCACCAGAGCGAGCAGGCGCTCGCCCATTGCGGGATCCCGATCCTGAACCCGTCGAACATCCAGGACTACCTCGATTTCGGTTTGTACGGCTGGGCAATGTCGCGATATTCGGGGTGTTGGGTCGGATTCAAGTGCCTGACCGATACGGTGGAGAGTTCGGCGTCCGTCGAAGTCGATCCCGGACGCGTCGTCGTGGTGACGCCCAGCGATTTCGAACTGCCGCCCCAAGGCCTCAACATCGGTTTCGCCAACTATCCGTTGGCTGTCGAAAGCCGCATGTTCGAGCAGCGACATCTCGCCGTACAGGCTTTCGTGCGCGCCAACGGCCTGGACCGCGTCGCACTCGACTCGCCCCGCCGCCGATTGGGGATCGTCACGACCGGAAAGGCCTACCTCGACGTCCGCCAGGCTCTCGAAGAGTTGGGGGTCGACGACGCACGGGCCGCAGATCTCGGTCTTTCGATCTACAAAGTGGCGATGCCGTGGCCGCTCGAGCCCGAAGGTGCGCGCGCGTTCGCCTCGGGGCTCGAAGACGTGATCGTGGTCGAAGAAAAGCGCCCGCTGATGGAAGAACAGCTGGCGAGCCTGCTCTACAACCTCGACGCGCGCCCCCGGCTGGTCGGAAAGCGCGACGAGCATGGCGCCCATCTGGTCCCGAACGTCGGCGAACTTTCGCCGCAGGTCATCCTGGGTGTACTGCGCGATTGGCTCGTTCGACGCAGCCCCGGCTTCGCTCCACCGACGACGCCGGATGCGATGACCGCCGCAGCCACGACGGCCTCGGGGCTGGCGCGCATTCCGAGTTTCTGCTCGGGCTGCCCGCACAACACGTCCACGGTCGTCCCCGACGGCAGCATCGCGATGGGCGGCATCGGATGCCACGGAATGGCGGCGTTCATGCCCGAGCGCCGCACGCTGGCCGTCACACAGATGGGCGGCGAGGGCACGACCTGGATCGGCCAATCCCGTTTTACCGACACACCCCACATCTTCCAGAACCTGGGCGATGGCACCTACTTCCACTCGGGTCTGCTCGCCATCCGAGCGGCCGTCGCTGCGAACGTCCCGATCACCTACAAGATCCTCGTCAACGGCGCCGTCGCGATGACCGGCGGGCAACCGATCGAGGGCGAGCCGATGGACGGTGAGATCACGACACCGGAGATCGTCCGCCAACTCGCTGCCGAAGGCGTCCAGACGATCGCCGTCGTCAGCGACGACATCAAAAAATATCGCCGAGGTTCGTTCCCGTCCGGTGTCACGGTCGATCACCGGGACAAACTCGACCGCGTGCAGCGTCGACTGCGCCTCGTCAAGGGCGTTTCGGCGATCGTGTACGACCAGACCTGTGCCGCCGAGGCGCGCCGCTTGCGAAAGCGCGGCGAATTCCCCGACCCGGATCGGCGCATCGTCATCAACGAAGCCGTTTGTGAGGGTTGCGGCGACTGCAGCGTGCAATCCAATTGCATAGCGATCGAGCCGATCGAGACCGAGTTCGGTCGCAAGCGCAAGATCAACCAGTCGTCGTGCAACAAGGACTACTCCTGCATC
>JAJDAM010000824.1 GCA_029261905.1 Deltaproteobacteria bacterium | reverse complement strand
GCTGCCGCATCCGTGAGGTGTACTCCATCCGGTCTGGGGGCGGCCCCTGCGACGGTCTCCGGTAATGTCGCAACGAAAGCTCCGAACTCGATCACTTGTACCCGGTCGGGCCGCTGGCGCCCCAGTTCTCGGATCATCTCGTTGAGGGCGGCGACCCGTTGCGGATCGAGCGCCGGGTCGCGCTCGGCCCGCCTGCGTTGCGACTCGTCGAATCTCGGGCTCGTGAGCCACACCACGAGAGCTCCCGACGATGCCAGCAGGTCCGTGGCACGCAGTAGTTCCTGGCGAAGGTAGGCGTCGAACACCGGGTCACCGATCGAGCGCCACTGCGAGTCGCCGGCGAGTTTACGATCGGCGATCTCCCATCGGCCGGTCAGAACCACCACCAGGTCGGCGGGAGAATTCTCCAGGCTCGCCTTCCAGCGCGCCGCGCGCTCGTCGCAAGCCCGCGGCATCTTTTTTTCGAGCCCGCGGTGCCTTCGCCAGCCGCCGCTGTCGACGCCACACCCAGTATCCACGATGCCGTTGGTCGGAAACGCCAGCTTCGAACTTCGGATCCAACGACGCAGCCCTGCACTCAGGCGAAGCGCTGTCGAATCGCCATACACGGCGACGCGCGGCAGATCGTTCGGCACGGAAGTACGATCGGAGATCGCCGTGGGCGAGGTTCCCGGTATCGCTTCCGGTATCGAGAAGTCGAGCGCCTCTCGAGGCAGCGACTGGGTCGCGGTCAACACGATCGCGACGACGCCGAGTCCAGCGACGGGTGCCGCCAGCCAGGATCGCCAACCCGGCAGCATGCGACCGGTTCGAATCGGATTTTCGATGAACCGATACGAAATACCCGATACGAGCAGGGTCAGCGCGATTTTGGCTGCGAACGAGAGCCAATCCGCGAACACAGGATCGAGGGTGCCCTCGAAGTACTCCGGGTTCAGCCACAAGAAGATCGGCCAGTGATACAGGTACGCTCCGTAGGAGACCTTGCCCACCCAGCGAAGGGGTCGGTTCACCAGCAGCGCTCGCACGGGCCCCGTCGGTACCAGCGCCGCCGAGATGACCGCCGCAGACAGCAGGGCATGGAACGCAAAGCCACCTCGGTACAGGTAGACCGATGCGACCGGCACGTTCGCCCACATCACCAGCAACAACGCAAATGCGCCAATGCCGCCCCAACGGCGCCACCGAACGCAATCCGGCCCCGGACGGTTCGACGCACCCGTGAGCGCGATCGCGAGTAGCGAGCCGATCAGGAACTCTGCAGCCCGCGTATCGGTCCCGTAGTAGATCCTGTCGACCGGAGCATCCAGACTCAACAACAGCCACGCCGCGAGCAGCGAAACGACGGTGAGGACCAGGGCCCCGACCCACAACGCACGACGCGACACTGCGAGCCCTGCCGCGGCCAGCAGCGGGAAGATCACGTAGAACTGTTCTTCGATCGCGAGTGACCAGAAATGTTGGACGGGCGAAGGTGCGGAGAAGATCTGTGCGTAGGCGACATCTGCACTGAGGAATCGCCAGTTCGCGACATAGCCCAGTGCCCACAACACGTCTCCGCGTAGGCCCGCGAGTTGCTGGGCACTGCCCAGTACGCTGCCTAGCACACTGATCGCGCCCAGCGCGATCAGTGCGGCCGGCATCAGTCGGCGAAATCGGCGCGCCCAGAAAGCGCGCAGATCGATACGGCCGGTCGCTCCGTGTTCTGCGACCAGCAACGTCGTGATCAAGTAGCCCGATAGCGTGAAGAACGTCGACACACCCAGGTAGCCGCCGCTCGCCCAGGAAATTTCCGCGTGGAACAACATCACCGCGAGGATCGAGAGCCCCCGCAAACCCTCCAGCCCGGGTTCGAACGGAATCACGGCTCGTCGATCGCTTCGCGGCGCCGTCATCGCCTCTCGTCGAGCCAACCGCGGCTCGAGAGCACCTCCGCAAAGGAGCTCCAGCCTCCCTCCGAAAGCAGAGCTTCGACGCGCCCGGTCACCTGTGAAATGCGAAAGCGGTGAATCATCGCTTCGAAAAAATTCAACTCGAGTTTCAGCGGCCACGCATCAGGGTCGAACTCGCGCGGATGTACATAACACATGAACAGGTTCCCCGACGCCGAATACGAGCGACGCACGTACCGGTGGATCCCCATCGGAAGAATCCGCAGATAGAAGCCGCCACCGACACCGAATCGCCTGGCGCCGAACTGCAACACCGACGGTGGGATCTCGATGATTTCACTTCGACCTGCGCCAATCGCGTAGGGTGCGGTCGGTGCATCGCCGACGCCGTAGAGGTAGTTCGCGGCGGGAAACACGCTGCTGTCGTAGCGAAACCCGCAGTCCGCGAGCACTTCGAATGCCCACAGGCTCCTTTCGGTAATCGACCAGGACGGAGCCCGAAATCCCAGCACGGGCTGGCCCGATTGTTCGCGCAACAGCTGGCGCGCCTGCAGGATCGAACGATGAAACTCGTCCGGATCCTGTTCGTATACCAGTGCGTGGTCCATGCCATGACAGCCGATCTCGTGGCCGGCCTGCGCGATTTTTCCGACGAGATCCGGATGATCTCGCGCGACGCACCCCAGTACGAAGAAGGTTCCTTTCACGCCGACGACATCGAGCATCGACAACAGCTGTTCGACACCTTCCTCGACGCGTCGGACCAGGCCAACGCCATCGGACACCGACGCACTGCGGAAATTCGAGTGGTACCAGTCTTCGACATCGACAGAAAAGACGCTCACGGGTTCGTCCGCCGGCGGTAGCGGGCGAATGTCGAGATCCCGGAACGCAGCGGTGGGGGGACTCGAAGCGGCGAGGTCGGAATCGGGCGTCACTGCACTTCCTGCTCGCCGTCGCGGAGTGCCTCGCGTCGCGCTGCCACGACCATGCTGTCTCCGAAATTCAGGTAGACCGAGCCCGGGATGCGCCACGATGCGACCCGAAGGGCCGTCTTGCGGAGGACTCCTTCGGGCAGCCCGTTCGCGAGCTTGAACGCGATATTGCGAAAGCTCACCCAGCGGCCCATCCGCACGTGGCGAATCGCACCTTCGAAACCACAGCGATGCAGCGCGGTTTCGAGTCCGGCCGCACTGAAATAGTGCAAGTGGTTGGGGGGATCGAGAAAGTACCAGTGGTTTCCCAGGAGCCGGGCCCATCCACAATCGATATCGCCCGTTTCGACGACCAACCAGCCGCCCGGCACCAACAGGCTTCGCGCCTTCTCGATGCACGCGATCGGATCCCTCACGTGTTCGAGAACATCGAGCATCGTGATGACATCGAAGCTGCCCGGCACGTCCGCCTCGACGAAATCCGCGGCGAGTACCGGCGCATCGGAGATACGTGCCGCTTCGAGCGCGCAGTCAGGCGCGATCTCGACCCCCACCGTGTCCCACCCGGCTGCTTTTGCCGCCTTCAAGAAGAAGCCATACGCCGTCCCCACATCGAGCAGGCGACCCGGTTGCGTGAACCCTTTCAGCCACAGGACGCGCTGCTCGAAGTTTCGCTCGAGCAGCGCAGCGTCAGCGAGATACGATGGATATCCGGCGCTCTGATCCCCCTCGAAATATTCGCGCGAGTACAGGCTCTCGAGATCGCTGGGGATCGAATCCTCGGGCAGGAAACCGTTGTGGCAACCCGTGCAGCGCTGGATCTGAAAGCCGGACTTCTCGCGCCATCGCTCACCAGAAGCGGCGCAGATCGGGCACTTCACGATCTGGGCCCCAGCGCGTCCTCGCTTGTGCTCCGCGGCCATATCGCGGGGATTCTACCGGGTTTCACGACGCCGCGTTGCCGATACAATCCCCGCTCGGCGAATGGATGAATCGGCAGTGGGGGTGGGGTTCGGATGAACGTGTGGATGAGCGGATTGATGGCGACGGCGCTGGCGCTGGTGGCGATGGCTGTGCCCTCCGTGGACGCGGCAGCCGAAGCTTCCTGGGTCAAGGACGAAGTCAACCTGCAGCTCCGCACCGGCGCGGGAAACGCCTTTCGAATCGTCGGCCAAATCAAGACCGGCGACTCGGTCACGATCGTGAGCCGAGGCGAAGGCTGGACCCAGGTCCGAACCGATGCCGGCAAGGCGGGGTGGGTTCCGGCGGGCTTCCTCCAGGCGGACCCGCCTGCGCGGATGGCGCTCGAAAAACTCGAGGCCGCCAACCAGGCGCTGCAGGCCGAGGTCGAGAAATTGACCCGGCAGACCTCGACCCTGCGCTCATCGAACGAAGAACTGTCGGGCCATGATTCGGGCCAGAAACAGCAGATCGAGCGACTCACTCGGGAAAACTACGAACTGCACGCCTCAGCACGCTGGCCCGAGTGGATCACCGGTGCCGCGATCGTTTTCGTAGGGATGGTGCTGGGGTGGCTCCTCAGCCGAAGCTCTGGCCGCCGCAGGCAACAACGCATTCGGCTCTGATCGGGAATCATTCCAGGAATTCATCCCGTGACCGGCCCCCTCCAGTTCCACGACGAGATTCGCTGCGGCGTGGTGGCCGCGGGGGGTTCGCGTGAGTCGGCCCTACAGGCCGCCCGCAGTGCGGAAGCACTCGGTTTCGATTCGATATGGGCTGGGGATCACATTTCGTTTCACATCCCAATCCTCGAATCGCTTACGTTGCTTTCGTTCCTGGCCGCTGCAACCGAGAGGATTACGCTCGGTACCGCGGTGTATCTGGTGCCGCTGCGACCGCCCGCGCTGATCGCAAAAATCACGTCGACGCTCGACGTGTTCGACACGTTCCGAACGAACATCGAGACGATTCAGAATCATGCCCTCGATGCCAACCGCGAAGAACAGCCGTTCGGTACGGCGGCCTTCCTGTTCACGCTGCTCGACGATCGATACGACGTCGCGTTGGACCGGGCCGCAAAGAAGCTCGAACAGATGTACCGGGTCCCCTTCCGGGAGGCGGCAGCCAAGTACTGCCTCCTCGGTCGGCCTGAAGATTGCCTCGAGCAGATGCAACGCTTCGTCGCGTCGGGTGCTCGACACTTCATCCTTTCGCCGCTGTCGAACGCCTCCGACACCATCGCAACGGTCGCGCGCGAGATCCTTCCCGAGCTTCGCTCACTGCGCTGAATCGCAAGAGCTGTCGCCGAACCGCGGGCCCGTACGCTGCTCGTGTCAGCCCCGCCAGAAGCGGCGCTGCAGAAGCACCAGCAGCGTGAACACATCGAGGCGGCCAGCGACCATGCACGCAGAAAGCCCCAGCTTCACATACGCTGGGAGGTCCGCGAAACCGTGACTCGGTCCGACCGCCCCGAGTGCTGGACCGACGTTCGCCGTCAGACTGAACGCGGCGGATACCGATGTGACGAGGTCGTAGCCGGCTGTCGCGACGAGCGCCGCGGCCGCGGCTACGATCAAGAAATATGCGGTAAAGAACGCCCAGATCGCCGAAATCACTTCGTCCGAAACGATTCGACCGGCGTACTTCACCCGTCGCACCGCGTGCGGATGAAGCAACGGCGTGAAGGAGTCGCGCAGCGCGCGCAACCCGACCAGGAGTCGCAGGCTCTTGATTCCGCCCGTCGTAGAGCCGGACATTCCGCCCAGCACCATCAGCAAGAGCAACACCAGCTGGGCGAGCCCGCCCCAGCGCTCGAAGTCCGTCGTGTGGTACCCGGTTCCCGACATCATCGAGACGGCGTGAAACACCGCCTGGCGCACCAACCCCGATTCGGGTCTCGCATCGCCGTCCAGGCCGGAGAGAACCCAGGCCAGGACTCCACTCGCTACCACCAGTGTTCCGGCGTAGTACCGGAATTCCCCGTCTCCCATCAAGCCGCGCGCGCGACCGATCACGACACGATCGTGAATCACGAAGCTCGCCGCGCCCAGGAACATCATCGCGACCATGACCCACTCGACTGCCGCCGAACCGAAGCTGCCGACCGAACCATCTCGGGTCGAGAAGCCACCCGTCGAGACGCTGGTCAGCGCGTGGCAGAAGGCGTCGTACGAACCGAGACCGGCCACCATCAGCAGCGCGAAGGCGAGCACCGTCAGACTGAGGTAGACGCGAAACAAGCGGCTTGCCGTCTCTGCGAAGCGCGGCCGACTCGGGTCGGATGTGACGTGCGAGTCGCCACTCGAAAAAAGTTGCATCCCGCCGATGCCGAGAAACGGCAGCAGCGCAACCGCGACGACCAGTACGCCCATCCCGCCCAACCACTGGGTCATCGCGCGCCACAACACGAGTGCGCGAGGGAGCGCTTCGACTGACGGGATCACGCTGGAGGCCGTCGTCGTAAAGCCGGAAACCGCCTCGAACAATGCATCGACCGGACCGAGCGCACCGGTGGTGATGAACGGCAGTGCGCCAAACACCGACGCCACCAGCCAGCTACCCGTTGCGATCACGAATCCGTCGCGAATACGGATCTGTTGATGGGTCGGCCGACTGGCGAACACGACCGGCAGCCCGGTGACACCCGCGGCAATCGCGCTGGCCAGGTACGGCAGCGCGGGTTCACCCCACCAGACCGCGCAACCTGCTGGCACGAGCTGCGCGACCGCAAGTGCAACCAGCACCCAGCCGAGCACCTGTACGTCGCGCAGCGCGTTCACGGGTTGCCCATCGTGCGATTGCAGGCTCGTCCCAGGGGCATCTCACGACCCTACTGGGATCGACTCCCTCGACTGATCGGGCAACCGCGACCCGATCCACACCGAGTCGACGTACTTTTTCATGTGTACATCCGACATCACTCGCTGAGAAATTCTGCCAGCTTGGCGGCGTTTTCGGAGGTGGTAATCAAGAGCACACGATCGCCGTGCTCGACGCAATCGGCTCCACGCGGCACCATCAACTTCTCTCCGCGCTGCAAGGCGGCGACCAGAACACCGCGTGGTAACTTGATTTCGGACAGCGCTCCTTTGGCGAGTCGGCTCCGCTTTCCGACGTCGGTTTCGACGATCTCGATCCGGTCTTCGAGCAGCTGAGCGACTGACCGGACGCGTCCACCACGAATGTGTTGGAGCACCAGGCCGATCACCAACAGGCGCGGGCTGATGATCGCATCGATACCAATCTGCCCGACCAGATCGACCAACGCAGGATTGTCCACCAGCACCACGGCTCGACCTGCACCGAGTCGCTTGGCCAGCAGCCCCGCTACCAGATTCGTTTCGTGATCGGGCGTCACCGCGACGAAGGTCGCGATATGACCGATGTCTTCCTCTTCGAGTAGCGCTCGTTCCGTCACCACACCTCGCACGACCAGTGCGTCGGCAAGTTCCTCGGATGCATGGCGGGCCCGTTCCTCGTCGGCTTCGATGACGATCGTCTTGACGTTGAGCTTCTCGAGCCGACGAGCGAGTTCCAGACCGATCCGCCCCGCGCCGGCGATCATGATGCCGCGGCGCTGATCGGGCGGGGGGCCGACCAACGGCAACACATCGGCGAGGTGCTCTCGCGCGATTGCGAAATAGACCAGGTCCCCGACGCCGATTTCCTCGCCGCCGTGCGGAATGATCCAGTCTTCCAATCGGTGAATCGCAACGGCAAGCGTCGGAGTGGCTGCGAACAGCAGGTTCAGGTCCGACACCCGAACGCCGACGAAATCCGAGCTCGGACCGATCCGAAAACCGGCAACGATCAATTCTCCGTCCATGAACGACACCACGTCGACTGCGCCGGGGATCTCCAGCAACGACGCGATCCGATCCACTGCGGCGACGTCCGGATTGACCCAGACATGCTCGCTGTTGTCCTGCTCGCCGATCAGATCCATTCCCTCGGTGTGACCGGTGTCTCTCAAGCGGACGATCATGCGCGGCACGTGGAACGCAAACGAAGCGAGCATCCCAACGACCATGTTGACCTCGTCGCGATCCGTGACCGCAACGACCAGGTCGGACTTCTCGATCCCGGCACGTCGCAACTCGGCTGCCGTCGAACCGTTCCCACACAGCACCTGGACGTCGAGTGTCTCCGAAGCCTCGCGAACCTTACCGGCGTCTTCATCGATCAGCGAGACGTTGTGACCATCTCGCGAGAGCTTCTCCGACAACGCTCGTCCTACGCGTCCGGCTCCTACGATCACGATATTCATGAGATCAACCCTGCCGTTCGGTACTGGGAACCGTCCCAGAGAGTATGCCATCGCCACCTGGACAACAGGTCAGACGACACCTCCCGGTCGTATAAACGGCTCACGACAGCGGCGCGTAGCGCTCCTTCGCTTCTGCGGCCGTGAGCCCTGCGGCCTTCGCGATCTTCTCGAGTCGTTCGGGATCGGCGAGGTCGGCCTGCGTGATGCGCTCCTGGAGCGCGACCGCGTTTCGGTAACTGTCGGTCGCGGTGTCCACCTGGCGGACTCGCGCCTTGCCGGTCGCAGGGTCGGCGATCTCCGAAAACGGAACCGGCACGATGGTCGACGACTGTCTCGTGATCAACACACTCGAATGTCCATTCAACAATGAAGTGACAGCCCCCACACCCAAATCCCGGGTGTAGTCGCGATCGAACGCCGTGGGATAGCCGCAGCGGACCTCGTAGCCGACGTCCTTTTCGCCGATTGCGACCGTAATGCCACGCGAGGCCAGCGACTCCGCCACCGCCTTGCGCAACACATTTCCGAGCGGTACTTCGGCGAGCCGGATGTGTCCGTGTGCGTCCCTGGGAATGTCCTTCAGAATCGGGTCGTCGGGGTCCATGTGCTCGGCGATCCCCTCCGCGATCACGGCCACACCATCGGGTCTGCCATCGGCCAGCCGTCGCACGATTGCCCCTTCCAGGGTTCGGACCACATCCTCCAGCCGGATCGGTTGATCGGGGAACTCCTCGGGAATCAGCGAAATCGGCGCGCCCGCAGCCTTGCCGGCACCGAGCGTCAGATGGCCGGCCGTTCGCCCCATCATGATGATGAAAAACCAGCGTCGCGTGGTGCGCATGTCTTCGAGGATTCGCTCGACGACAGCGGTCGCGTGTTCCCGGGCGGTCTCGAAACCGAACGTCGGAATACCCGCCGGCAGCGGAAGGTCGTTGTCGATGGTCTTTGGAACGTGCACGACCTTGATGCGGCCCTTGGCTGCGTCGGCGACTTTCATCGCCGAACTCGCCGTGTCGTCGCCACCGATCGTGACCAGGTACTCGACACCGAGCGAATCGAGCGATGCCACGCAAGCAGACAGGTGTTTTGGATCTTTGGTCGGGTTTGCGCGCGAAGTGTGCAGGATCGATCCGCCCCGGAGATGGATCTGGTCGACCGCCGCTTCGTCCAACTCCTGCACCTGGTCGGTCCTGCCGGCCATGATGTGATGAAAACCTTCGAAGATCCCGATCACTCGGTGTCCGGCTCGGGTCGCTGCAATCACGGCCGCGCCGATCACGCCGTTGATCCCGGGTGCCGGGCCACCCCCTACCAGAATTCCAAACGTGGCCATGGCTTCTCCTCTCCTTTTCGAAAAACGCTTCAGAATCGTGATTGTGGTTGCAGCGCGGAAACCCGAGCGGCCGGCAGATGTGCTCCGGCGGGCGAATGGGCGGCGCCACGTGCACTCGAGCGGCTCCCGCTCCGGACCCGTCAGCGGGAACTGTAACCATCGGTTAGGATGGCGGCCATGACAGCGGTGGGCATCATCCCGGCACGCTACAGCGCCTCTCGCTTCCCCGGAAAACCGCTCGTGCAGATCGCCGGCCTTCCGATGATCCAGCGGGTCTGGCAGGGCGCGATGGGTGCCAAGCGTCTGCGCACAGTGATCGTCGCGACCGACGACGAGCGGATTGCCGACGCGTGCCGCTCGTTCGGCGCCGACGTCGCGATGACGCGGCCCGACCACCCGACGGGTACCGACCGCCTGGCCGAAGTCGCAATCGATCTCGACGATGACGTCATCGTCAATATCCAGGGAGACGAACCCCTGATCGAGGGCTGGGTGATCGATGCCACGGTGGATGCATTGCTCGCCGACCCCGAAGTTTCGATGTCGACGTTGATCCACGCTGCAGACGCCGGCAGTGTCGACGATCCCAACCGCGTCAAGGTCGTCATCGATGCAGCGGGGCGTGCGTTGTATTTTTCGCGCAGCGTCATTCCGGCCGTGCGTCGCGGGCAGACCGCTCCCCAGTACTGGCAACACGTCGGCCTGTATGCGTATCGCCGGCCTTTCCTGCTCGAGTTCGTCTCGTTCGAGCCATCCCCGGCCGAGATCTCAGAACAACTCGAACAGCTGCGAGCGCTCGAAAACGGGCACCGGATCTGCTGTGCGCGGGTCGAGGGCTGGACGAGCGTTCCCGTTGATGTGCCTGACGATGTCCCGCGAGTCGAGGCGGCGTTGCGCAAGACCGGGCGATCCGAGGCGAGCACCGAAGACCGGAGCGGATCGACATGACCGAAGAGATGAATGCCCGAACCGTCCGAGAATGGGGCGAGCGCTACTCGAACTGGGGACGTTGGGGAAAGGATGACCAGCGAGGGACACTGAACTTCATCACTCCCGAGCGCGTGCTGGCTGCCGCTGCGATCCCACGCTCGGGTCGGGTGATCTCGTGCGCGCTGCCCTTCGACCACAAGGGGCCCCAGACCGGTCTGGGTGGGCGCCACAACCCCATCCACACGATGCTCGCAGACGGCGGAGACGCGCTGTGTGGCGCGCAGAATTTCCCCGGCGGCTTCCAATACGCAGACGACTCGATCACGATGCCGCTGCAATGTGGGACACAATGGGACGCGCTTTCGCACGTCTTCTACGACGGCAAGATGTACAACAATCGGGACATC
>JAJDAM010000823.1 GCA_029261905.1 Deltaproteobacteria bacterium | reverse complement strand
TGGGCGGATCGGCTTCCGGAGTGGCTGCGTGAATCCACGACATCGAAGCCCTCCCAATGATCTCCCGCCATGTCGCCCCACCCGTCGGCTTGGTCTTCGAATCCCGGATTGATCAATTGGTTTCCAGCCAGAAATGGAGACCCCAAACTGCTGGATTCGACATGCGACGGCATCGGATTCTCGCGAGCCACGGCTTCGGGCATGGGCGGCGCGTTCGCGCAACCGGCAACAAGACAGGCCGCTCCGACGAGCAGCGCCGGCCAGGCTGCGTACCGCGACCGGCGGCGAGCCCCACTCGAATGTCCTTCGATGCTGCACATCAGTCTTCGCCCTCACATCACTGGGATTGCGTCGGACTCGTCCGCCTCGATCGGGTCCCGCGCGGCCGGCAGTATAGAAGGGGCGAGGTGGCCCCGCGATGATCGAGCGGTTGTACCTTCCATTCCTGGCATCCATTCCTGGCATCCATGCCTACCTTCCACGCCGACAGCAAGGATGCAGACGCCAGCAATCCAACGGAGGTTCAACCAGGTTGGCGGTATACCCGTTGAACGACGAATTGTGGTTTCCGCCGCCCGAGGGCGCCGACGCCAGTGGTGTGGTGGCCGTCGGTGGCGACCTGCGCGCGGAGCGTCTGCTGCTCGCGTACTCGCTCGGGATCTTTCCGTGGTACGAAGAAGGTCTGCCGATCCTCTGGCACAGCCCCGATCCGCGCATGTGCTTGTTGCCTGCCGATCTCGAGCTGTCGCGCAGCCTGCGCAAGACGATGCGCGGCGGCTCATTCGAGGTCCGCTTCGATTCCGCGTTCGATCGAGTGATTCGCCAGTGTGCACAGATCGACCGCCCTCGCAGCGATGGCACCTGGATCACAGATGAGATGATCGACGCCTACGACCGTCTGTTTGCGCTCGGCTTTGCGCACAGCGCCGAAAGTTGGCTGGAGGGCGAACTCGTCGGCGGCTTGTACGGTGTGTCGATCGGCGGCTCGTTCTTCGGAGAATCGATGTTCGCATTGCGCCCGAGCGCATCGAAGGTCGCGTTTGCGACGTTGGTGCAGCGTCTCGTCGCATGGGATTTCGATCTGATCGATTGCCAGGTGTACACCGAACATCTGTCGCGGTTCGGCGCGACGGAGTGGCCGCGAACTCACTTCCTGGAAGCACTCGCGAAGTCACTCCAAAAGCCGACGCGACGCGGAAGCTGGGAGGAGTCGTAATTCAATCTTCGAATTCGGCCAGGATCTGCGATCGATCGGCGTCGAGATCGGGCGCCGCTTCGCGCGTAGTCGGGTCGGCGTAACTCGACAATTTGATCGGGTTGCCCGCCATCCGCATGCGTGAACCTTGGCCGTCCGGTGCATCGACCACCATGTTTCGCGCATTCACATGCGGGTCCGAGAGCACCTGCGCGACGTCGTTGAGGGGCCCGCACGGGATACCCGCTCGGCCCAACGCATCGAGCCAGTCGGCGCAGTCCCCACTGGCAAGCCGCGCCTCGATGCGTTGCTTGAGCGCCTGGGCGTGCTCGGTGCGCAATGCATTGCTCGAATAGTCGGGATCTGCAATCAGCTCGGGCTCATCGAGAACTTCGCAGAGTGTCGCGAACAGGCCGTCGTTTCCCGCGGCGATCACGATGTATCCATCTCGGGTCGCGAATGCATCGAATGGTGTGATCGACGGATGGCGCGCTCCGATCGGCCCTGGGACCTCACCGGTCGCCGAGTACCGCGCGATCGCATTTTCGAGAATCGCGACCTGGCAATCGAGCAATCCCACATCGACACGGCTCCCCGCCCCGGTGCGAAAGCGATCGACGAGCGCAGCCTGGATTCCGATCGCGGTAAACAAGCCAGCCGTGATGTCGCCCATCGAAGTTCCGACCCGCGTCGGTGGCGATCCGGGGTGCCCGGTCAGGCTCATGACGCCCCCCATCGCCTGTACGACGACATCGTAGGCGGGCCGCGTTGCGTAGGGACCGGTCTGCCCGAAGCCCGACGTGCTGGCCATGACCAGCTTCGGGAATCGCTCGTGCAGTGCGTCCCATCCGAATCCCAACCGATCCATGACGCCGGGACGAAAATTTTCGACCAGCACGTCGGCGCGCTCGAGCAGGCGTTCGAAGATGGCGCGGTCCGCCGTGTCTTTCAGATCGAGGGCGATGCTCTGCTTGCCGCGGTTGAGCGACGCAAAGTACGCCGAGCGATCTCCGACGAACGGTCCGATCGCGCGTGCGTCGTCTCCGCTCGGGCTCTCCACCTTGATGACCCGCGCCCCCAGATCCGCGAGGACCATCGTACAGTAGGGCCCGGCCAGCACCCGGGTCAGATCCAGCACGAGTGTGCCGGAGAGCGGCCCGGGGCTGGTCACAGCTGGATCGGGTTAGCTCTTGGCCGCTTCGAGCCGCGACTTCATCGCAGCGAGTTCCTGGGTCATCTTCGCCGGCAACCGATCGCCGAACCGCGCGTAGTACTTCTCGATCAACGGCAATTCCGCGAGCCAGCCGTCGATGTCGACGCGCAGCAGCGCTGCCATGTCTTCCCGCGACAAGTCGTCGAGCCCGTCCATGTCGAGATCCTTGTTGCCGGGCAGGTTCCCGATCGGTGTCTCGATTGCCTTCGCGGTGCCCTCGCAGCGCTCGAAGATCCACTTCAGCACGCGACCGTTCTCACCGAAGCCGGGCCACAGGAAGTCGCCGCCGTCGCTCTTTCGGAACCAGTTGACGTAGTAGATCTTGGGAAGTTTGGCACCCTCGTGCTGACCGATCGACAGCCAGTGTCCCCAATAGTCGGCCATGTTGTATCCGCAGAACGGAAGCATGGCCATCGGGTCGCGCCGCAGTTCGCCCACTTTGCCAGCAGCCGCAGCGGTCTTCTCGCTGCTGATGATGGAGCCGAGGAACGTTCCGTGTTCCCAATCGCGTGCCTCGTTGACGAGCGGCACGACCGTGGCGCGGCGTCCCCCGAACAGGATCGCGCTGATCGGCACTCC
>JAJDAM010000822.1 GCA_029261905.1 Deltaproteobacteria bacterium | reverse complement strand
GAAGGCGACGAGTGGGTGATCAACGGCCACAAGTGGTTCACGTCCAACGGTCGGCGGGCCGACTTCGCGATCGTGATGTGTCGAACGGAGGACGAGGATGGAGCCGGGGGGGCGAACGATCGGATGACGCAGATCATCGTTCCCACCGATACACCCGGTTTCGACATCGTCCGCAGCGTGCCCGTTTGGGGGCACGAACGGGGCGACCACTGCGAGATCATCTACGACAACGTCCGGGTACCTCTCGAGAACGCATTGGGTTCCCGCGGGTCGGGGCATCGGGCCGCCCAGGACCGGCTCGGGGCGGGGAGGGTGTTCCACTGCATGAACTCCATCGGTCAAATGTGGCGTGCATTCGACTTGATGGTGAAGCGCTCGATGGAGCGCGAGGTTCACGGCGGGCTACTGGAGACCAAGCAGTTCATTCAGGGCTTCATCGCGGACTCGTATATGGATATTCAAGCGGCGCGCCTGATGACGATTCGCTGCGCCGAAGTCATGGAAAGCGGTGTCGATCCGCGCGTCGATATTTCGGCCATCAAGGTCTTCGTGCCCAACGCCTTCCACCGCGTCGTCGACCGGGCCATTCAAGTCCACGGCGCGATGGGTGTGTCGGCCGACACGCCGCTCGAGGGGATGTATCGGGGCGCGCGCACGCTGCGGCTGGCCGATGGACCGGACGAGGTACATCGCATCCTGATGTCGAAGCTGATCCTGAAGCACTACCACACCGGACAATCGTGGGACTTCGGGATCTGATCGAACCGCGGAGTCGCTGAATCGCCGGGTTCCCCCGAGCACGTGAGTCAGCTCGGGGGCCCCTGGGCTCAGCGGCTCAGCGGCTCAGCGAAGAGGCGTGCGCTTCCCCCAACCGTGCTCTCCGCGCCCGAGGCGGCGGTGCGTGGCCGAGCCGAATCGTCGCCACGAAATGCCGTTGAACGGCGTGTTCGCGTATACCAGTTCGAAGAAGTCCGCATTGGCTTCGCGGGCCAGGCGTTCGGCCTGTTCGAGCTGCGAATCGCGGTCATTCCAGCGGAAGACCACGTAACGCCAGCCGATCTGAGGATCGCGAGCCGTCGACGGCGATTGCGCCCGCTCGGCGTCTCGATGGCTGACGACCTCGCAGAGGTTGCGATAGGCGGCGGGGAAATCACCGCCGCGCTGATAGCGCTGCACGCTTGCTGTATCGACGCCGTCGATCGAGAAGATCAGCTCGTCGAGTTCCATCGCCGCGTCGCGTTTTGCATCGCTATCGAGCAGGATCCCGTTCGTCGAAAGGACGATCTGAAGGCTCGGATTGCGTCTTCGCAACAGTCGCAGCTCATCACCGATGCGGCTCGAACTGAATGGCTCGCCGAGTTTGAAGTAGTGCAACAGCTCGACATCGTGCTTTGCGATCAGCTCTGCGATTCGTTCGACTTCGGGCATGCGAAGGGAAGGGCGGCGCCGCGCATCGCGCACCAATGTCCGGCTGCAGCTCGTACAAGCGAGATTGCAGGCCGAAGTATTCTCGACCATCAGCGCCCGCGGAATTCGAAAATGGCTTGCGTTGGCCTCGGCCTCGGGTCGGGGGAGCCGGCGAAGTTCGCGGCATACAGCGCAGCGCCCGATCGGCAGCCGTGCCGAGGCCAACTGCGCGCGAAACGATTGCGCGGTCGGCCCGCCGAAGATCTCCTCGAAGCTGTCCAGATCGAGGTCGCCGATCCAACCGGAGCCATCCTGGTCGTTGCAGTTGCAGCTGACCGTCATGTCGGCATTGATCGAGATGTTGTAATCGGATCGCCCCGAGAGGGCTTCACACGCAAAGCCATCTCCCCGCAGCCG
The DNA here is from genome assembly GCA_029261905.1 of Deltaproteobacteria bacterium. Taxonomy (GTDB): domain Bacteria; phylum Myxococcota_A; class UBA9160; order UBA9160; family SMWR01; genus JAJDAM01. Next base: position 3,039 of record JAJDAM010000822.1, on the reverse strand, counting down.
GGCCAGCAACGCCCGACTCGCGCCGAATACCCGCAGGAGTGTCGTTCGCAGGCGACGGGGGTCGGATCGGATTCGGCTATTTCCAGAGACTGCCCCTGAGACTTCCCCTGAGACAGCCCCCGAGACAGCCGCGGAGACTGTCACGGACCCGTCGCCGACTGCGCCCGCTGATTGCGCAACGGTCAATCGACGCGTTGGGCCCAGCGCAGTCCCCGGCGCAACAATTCGTAGAAGACCGGCAGCTCCCAGGAGCCGCGCTCGGTGATCGGGTACTCGTCCATGACCGGCCGCATGTCGTACTTGCTGCGGCAGTGACCGAGCGTGCAGTACAACACCTCTCCGTCCCCGACGCGGTTGATGTACATCACGAGCCGCGGCTCATCGGTCGGCCAGTCCACTTCAATGAATCCGGCTGCCTGGCCGGTGAAGCGGGTTTCGAGCAGCGATTCGAGTTCGCCGTGGTATTCGCACAGATAGAGCTCGTCGTTGGCTTCGAACGAGTCGATCCCCGCAACGAGCGGATGATCGGGGTTCGACACCGTGACTTTGTAGGGGGCGATCGGCGGGTGGGCGAGAAACTGGCTACCGAGCAGTTGCACGAACCCACTCGTATCCCGGGGGCACTCGACACCGCCAGCCACGAACTCCATCACCGAATTCGTTCCATGCAACGCGAGCCAACGTTTGCCTCCAGCGACGAAATCGCGCAGCGCCGCAGCCTGCTCGGTCGTCGGCCGCACGTCGCAGGTGTAGGTGACCAGGAAGTCGGCTTCGCGGATCGCCTCGAGGTCGCTGTAGTCCTCGCCGACCCGAACTCGGACGTCTTCGAATTCGCCCAACAGCTTGAGCAGTTCGACTCGCGCGTAGTCGATATCGTGATACTTCCCGCCGGCTACCAGATAGGCTCGAATCAGACCCATCGGGAATCTCCTCTCGTGTAGTTATTGCGGTTATTGCGGTTATTGCGGTTATTGCGGTTCGTGCAGTTCGTGTCGTTCGTGCAGTACTCGTGAGAATGCGGTCGTGACGCTTCGAGTAGCGAAATCAGAAGTTGACCCGCTTCGTGAAGCCGCCGTCGGCGACGAGGTGCACACCGGTCAGCAGGCTCGCGCGCGGACTCGCGAGGAACACCACCGAGTTCGCGACCTCTTCGGGGGTACCCATGCGACCCTGCGGGCAGGATGCCAGTGTCGATTCGTACATCTGCGGCATGGCCTTCTCGATCATCGCCCAGGCACCGCCTTCGAAATAGACCGGGCCGGGTGAAACCGTATTGACGCGGATTCCCTGCGGCGCGAGCTGGTGGGCGAGGCCGCTGGAATGCACGACCAGGGCCGCCTTGATGGCGTTGTAGGGACCCGCACCCATGAACGTCTCCACCGCAGCCGTGGTTCCGATGAACACCACGCTCGCGCAGTCGGATTCGGCCAGGAACGGGGTCGCCGCTTCGACGCTGCGCACCGAGCCGAGCAGGTCGACTTCGAAGTTCGCGCGCCAGGCCTTTTCGCCTGCGCCAGAACCCGCACTCGGATTTCCGATCAAGATGTCGAGGCCTCCCAGCTCTTTGGCCGACTCTGCGATGAAGTGGGTCAGCGCGTCGCCGTCGGCGACGTCGACGACTTTCGAGACCACGCGAACGCCACGGCCTTCGAGCGCTTTCGCGGACGCTTCGAGGCCTTCTGCGCCGCGTGCGCAAATCGCGAGATCGACACCTTCGTCGGCCAACGCCTCGGCGATGCAGAGTCCGATGCCACGGCTCGCGCCGGTGACGATTGCCTTCTTGCCCTTGAGTCCGAGATCCATCTACTTGTCTCCCTGTTCTTCGTTGGTCTTGTCCGTGCGGTAGTCGCCGAACTGGCTGTCTCGTGCGTTGAGGGCGTGCGTCACCCCCTTCGAAAACTCCTTGAAATACTCTCGCGTCGATTGCGTGTGGAACCCGAGTGCCTGAATTTCCGTTCCTGCTCGGAGCGCGGCACGCATTCCCATGATTTCCATTGCGCGGTGGACGCTGCGCTTGTTGAGTTGCTGGAGGTCGGTCGGAATCTTCGCCATGCGCTCGGCGATCTCGAGCACACGCTGGTCGAGTTCATCCGCCGGATAGGCGCGGTTCGCAAAGCCGATCCGCGCGGCCTCGATGCCGCTCACTGCATCGCCGGTCAACATCAATTCCATCGCCTGTCGCATCCCGACCATCCACGGGTGGTACTGCATGTCGGGTGGGCTCATCAGGCGTACCGGCGGGTAGCCGATCTGCGCGTCCTCCGCGACGTAGACGAGATCGCACGAGGTCGCGAGTTCGCTGCCGCCTGCGAGGCAGTACCCGTGAACTTGCGCGATCACCGGCTTTTGCAGGTCCCAGATGTGAAACCACCCCTCGACGACGTGGCGAGGCCAGTTCCCGTCGCCGCCCGCGGTGTGGTAGGGCTGGTCGGTCGCATTGTTTGCGCCCAGGTCGTAGCCCGCCGAGAAGCACTTCCCGGCACCACGCAGGATCGATACCCGCACGGCCGGATCGCGGTCGGCAGCTTCCAGCGCAGCGAAGATCTCGCTGCGCAGCTGGTTGTTCAGCGCATTGCGTTTCTCGGGTCGGTTCAACGTGATTCGGCGCACGGCCGGGGCGATGTGTTCTACGATGATGAACTCGTACTCACTCATGTTGTACTCCCGCTGGACAGGTGGCTGAGCAGGGCTTCGTTGACGGCGTCCGGTGCTTCGAGCATGACGGCGTGCCCGGCACCTGCCACGACGATCGATTTTGCACCGGGGATCGCAGCAGCGACGCTTTCAGCGTCGGGAGTCAGCAGGTCGTCGCCGGCAACGATCACCAGCGTCGGAACCGCGACTCGTTCCAGATCGGCCTCGCGGGTTCCGGACCACGCTGCGATGCCCGCCTGCCAGCGACGCAGTGCGTTCCCGTCTACTCGCGTCACCGTCTGCGCCAGACCGCGCACCGTTCTCTTTCGTTGGCTCTCGTCCGCCAGGTAGGCATTCGAGAACATCCAGGGTAGAAGCGCGGTCGCCAACGAATCCGGCGACAGC
>JAJDAM010000821.1 GCA_029261905.1 Deltaproteobacteria bacterium | reverse complement strand
CAAGGAAAGCGCAAGGGCTTCTTGACGGTCGAGGAAGTGTCCGACGCGTTGGGCACCTCGCCTCTGGAAGACGCCCGGGTCGAAGAGGTCAAGGCGATTTTCGGCGAGGAGGGGATTTCGGTCGTTCCTGCAGCGGCCCAGCCGTCCGATCGCAAGCGTCCGTCGAGCTCGAATCGCGCTGCTGACGACGAGGGCGGTGCCAACGATCCCGTGCGCGTCTATCTCCGCGAGATGGGTCAGGTGTCGCTGCTCAACCGCGAGGGCGAAGTCGAGATCGCCATGCGCATCGAGGCAGCGCTACACGACCGCGAGTTGGCCGCCGTCGGTACACCGTTCGGAATCCGGATGGTCATGGAGCTGGCCGAGCAACTCAAGAAAGACGAGGTGACGCTCAAACATGTAGTCGCGGGGATCGACGTACCCGACCCGGTCCACACGCCAGAGGAGCGCCGCAAAGATTTCTTCCTGCGGATCACGCGCATCCGCCGACTCGAAGCCGAGGTTTCCCGCAAGCTGCCCTCCATCGCAAATTCGCGAACCAGTGAGAATACGCGGGCGCGGCTGCGTGGTGAAGTTGCCGAGCTGTACGCCAAGATGGTCGAGCAACTTCGCGAAACGAAGATGGCGAAGCCTCGCGTCGAGGAAATCATCGAGGCGTACCGGGCACTGGGGCCGATCATCTTTCGCGCCAATTCCGAGGCCCGCCGCGTCGTCAAGCCATATTCGATGAGACCCGCGGAGTACCGGGAAGCCGCGTCGTTGTCTGGTCGACGGAGCCTGCGCGGAAAGGAGGCGCTGCGCCGTCTGGGCGGAGATCCGAACAAGATCGCCGAAACGGTGGAGCGACTCGAACAGATCGATCGAAGGATTCGAGTCATTGAATCGGACCTTCGAATGAACCGGTCCGAGATCCGCTCGTCGCTCGATTTCCTGGCGGCTGCGACCGAGCGGGCTCAAGAAGCCAAGTGCGAATTGGTCGAAGCGAACCTGCGCCTGGTGGTATCGATCGCAAAGAAGTATTCGAATCGCGGTCTGCAGTTCTTGGATCTGATCCAGGAGGGCAACATCGGTTTGATGAAGGCCGTCGACAAGTTCGAATACCAGCGCGGCTACAAGTTCTCGACCTACGCGACCTGGTGGATTCGCCAGGCGATCACGCGTGCGATCGCGGATCAAGCGCGCACGATCCGCATTCCGGTTCACATGATCGAGACGATCAACAAGTTGGTACGAGCCACCCGATACCTGGTTCAGACGCTCGGGCGAGAACCCACCGCGGAAGAACTAGCCGAGCGGATGGAGCTGCCCGTCGAAAAAGTCCAGATGGTTCTGAAGATCGAGAAGGAACCCGTCAGCCTCGAAGCGCCCGTCGGCGAAGAAGACTCGAGCCACCTCGGCGACTTCATCGAAGACAAGACGGCGGTCAATCCGCAGGAAGCGATTCTCAACAACAACCTCGCCGAGAATACCCGAAAGGTGCTGGCGACATTGCCGCCGCGCGAAGAACAGGTATTGAAGATGCGCTTCGGGATCGGCGAAGCGAGCAATCACACGCTCGAAGAAGTCGGCCAGGATTTCGATGTCACGCGCGAGCGGATTCGCCAGATCGAGGCGAAGGCGCTTCGCAAGCTGCGTCATCCGAGTCGCAGCCGGATGTTGGAAGGGTTTCTACCCGAAGACGACTAGCCGCGTTCTTTTCGCATCCCATCTTCGGGCCATCTTCGTCCGATCCGCAATCGCGTGATCCTCGACGTGGTAAACCACGCCTCCGGTCACGCTCAATCGGATCGAACGAATCTGACCCAAATCTGGGCGCGAAAAGAACGCGGCGCGCGCGCTCGTGACACCGAACCCCGATTCGAAATGCTTCGCGTCTTTGAGCGACTCGCGAACTTTGAATCAGGCCACTCGTCCAGCCCTGATTCGCAATACTTCGGAAGCGGAGGCCATTCCTGGCCGCCTCCGCGTCGTTGACCGACTCGCGGATTTCGAATCAGAACACTAGCTGGCGGGGGATTCTTTGATCCAGGTTTCGAAGTCGGTGTAGCCGACTTGTTTTTGGCGGTTGGCTACTCGGGTGCGGATGGTGGCGAGGGCTTTGGGGGTGATGGGGGGTTGTTTCATGATGGCTTTGGCGATCTGGTCGGCGGCTTCGATTGCGCCTTCGCGGGCGGTGTTGGTGGGGTTGGCGCGATCGCCGCTGCCGACTCCGAGGAAGGACTCGATCATGGTTTCGGTGACCCTTCGGGCGTGTTTACGTGACGCGATGATGTTTCCTTTGCCGGTGACGATATTGCCGGCGGAGAAGACCGACGGGAAACCTTCCAGGCGTCCGAGTTCCCAATCGGTGAACGCGAACAGCTCTCCCTTGGTCGGGATTCCTTCGATCGGTAGCGGGATGCTTCCGATCGAGCTGATCACACAGGATCCGCGAACATCGAAGGTTTCGTCCGTCGCGATTACGCGGCCGTCCTCGGCGCGGGTGCGACGGAATTTCAAGCCGACCAGCCGGTCCCCCTCGACGATGAGTTCGTCGGGCATACACAGTTCTTCGATGTTGAAGCGGTACTTCTCGGTGGCCTTGTCGAGCACCTTGCGGCGGCTTCCCCGGACTTTCTGCTCGCGTTCGGCGCTTGCGTCTTCGGGGATTTCGACCAGCGGCATGTCTTCCTGGCGCCTTCGGTAATAGATCGTGCAGCCTTCGAGGCCGAGGTCTTCGAATACCAGGTCGTGCTTGGCGAGTGTCTTCGGGATGCCCTTGACCTCGAGTTCGACCATGTCTACTTCGATACCCCGCTTCTTCAGCGCGGCTCGGGTGGTCTCGAGCATCAACACTTTTGCGACGTCGATCGAAGCCAATCCGCCGCCGACTACGATCGCGCCATCTTGCGGCTCGAAGGTGGGGCCGTCGTAACTCGGATCATTCAGATGGTTGAACCAGATGATGAACGGGTTCTGGTAGATGAGGCCCTTGCCGATGTAGTCGTCGGCGCCCTCGACGGGCAGGCTGCGATCGCGCCACGCGCCGTTAGCGAGCACGACGCCCGAGAACCCCCAGTCGTCGATCAGATCGCGAAATCCAACGTCCTCGCCGATTCGGGTCAGCGGGACGAAGTGCACGCCCGGCATCGTAAGCCGCTCGCCGATCGACGCGTACTCCTTGTTGCGCAGCGCGACGTGCCAGCGGGGCAGCCCGTCCTCGATCTTCCCGTAGGGCCGGCGATTCTGTTCGAAAACCACCACTTCGCAGCCGGATTCGGCGAGCTTTCCCGCGACCTCGGCGCCTGCTACCGCGCCCCCGATGACTGCAATACAGTGAGAAGGATTCGCGTTCGTCATGCTGGGATACTAGAGCGCATTGAGGGAAAATTCTCCGTGCCTCCGCGACGATGGCCCAACATCGAAGAGGGGATGATCCATGGGTTTTCGAGTGACCGAGAAGATCGATCGACCCATCGAAGAGGTCTGGTCGACAATGACGAATTGGGGACAAGCGTCGCTGTGGATGGAGACCGGCAACCTCGACATCGTCGGCGGTGGCGATGAAGTGGGGCAGGGGACCCGGTTGTCGTTCGAGTCGCGGGGCCAGCAGCGCGAAACCGAAATCACGCGTTGGGAGCCCCACCACCATGTCGCGTTGCAGTCCACACAGGGCGGGATGACAGCGCTCTACAACTACAGCCTCGAACCCCACGAGGGCGCGACAGAAGTGACGCTCGAAGCCCAATGCTGGGGGACGGGTTTGTTGTGGAAGATGGCGGCTCCGTTGATTGGGGTGGCGATGAAGAGAGCCGACTCAGGACAACTGGCAGCGCTGAAGCTGGCAGTCGAGCGCTGAAACGCCGCCGACGAAATGACGATCGAAGATTGTTGGACGGAGCGATCCCGTCGATCCACCCAACGGATCGATCAGCTTCCCCGCCGCCTCAACCGCGCCAGCGCACCGCGGGCCACGAGTGGTAAGATCCGCCAACCGGGCCCTTAGCTCAGTTGGTTAGAGCAACCGGCTCATAACCGGACGGTCGGAGGTTCGAGTCCTCCAGGGCCTACCAGTAACTCCCTGCATTAGCTGGGGTATTCGCGGAGCATGCTATCAAAAGACCGGATGCTATTCGAGGCTTCTCCGGACGCAGGGGAACTTCGCGGTCGGTCGGGGTGCGAGTCCGAAGGTCAGTAATTGGTGGAATAAGCCCGTAGTAGCCGGATCAACCGCCGGGACCCTGATATATGAGGCACGGTGATACCGAGTCGCCGTAACGCTTGGCTAGCGGATACTTGTCCTAAACACGGCGTCACTCTCGAGGCGCGCTCTGAGTTTCTGCGCGGTTTCGGGTTCCACTGCCAGGTCCACCAACATTGTCGAGATCTTGTCAAGAATCGCGGCGCGCTTCGCATCTTTGGTTTTGCCGATCTCACGAATTACTTCTTCGAGCTTCTCAATAGTCTGCTCGCCGGCAGGCAAGATCTTCAGGCGCTTAAGCACTTCCCTGTGAACAGGGCCTTCCAGCCAGGTCACCGATTCTAGATCGTCGATCGGCTTGCGAGTCGCCTTTTTGAAGGCATCGACTGTTGCATGATTCGGAGTCCAATCGTCAGTACCTACTCGTGAGTAAGAGTTACCAACCAGGTAGCCAAGTTTATGCTGAAAGGACTCATCCAGCTGAAGAATTTTCGCATTCAGCAGAGTCTGGTAGTGGAGGTCGGACTTCAGTGGTATCGACAACTGGAGAAATGCGCAGTGGTCATCTTCGAGACCGCGGAGAGGTTCACGATAGAGAAAAAAATACCTGTCCTCGTTGTTGTTCAGCACGCGTTCCAAGAACTGATAGAGCTTTGCTTTCCGGTTTGAATCGCAGATCCCTAGATCTTCCTCAAGTTCATCGTATTGGAGGCGGCTCACCTCGCGCTCAATGGCGAGGCCAAGCGGACGAACAGCCGCGATCGAGATGTACGGGGAAGTGCATCTACCTCCCGCACGCCGAACAAGGTCGCAGCTTTGCGTTAGGACTAAGAAGTAGCGGTAGTCCTTCTTCTCGAAGTAGTGCGGGTGGACCTCTCGCAGAATCTCTTCGAGCGCAGTAGTTCGGCAAACTACGTCCCCTTGGCCCAATTGCTCAAGATCTGGAGTCGTATAGGTGAAATGCGGCAAAATGCGAGTGGCTCACTCCGAGAGATATTTTCGGATCCGCGCGCGAACTTCGCGGTCGCGCTGCTCTCTGGTCTGAATCTGAGTCGAGACAACAGCCCCCGGTCGTTTCCGAAGGACAACGAAGGAAGATTCATCGCTCGTATTGAATGTCTCGCAGTCAGTCACTGTTGAAGAGTCAATAGTTGCTGCGCTGTACTCCTCGGGCATGGGAGTCGTAGAACTTCTTGAACTACGTATGCGAGTCTCGGTGGGCATGTGGTTACACTCCGATTTCTTCAATGGTGTATGCGGATTGAATTAGTTGAATGGCTTGGTCGCGAAACTCCAGAATTCCCAACTTTAGGTGGTCGGCCGCTGCTTGAGCGTTCTCTACGTCGCGATGGAAGTTGAGGTCAACTCCTATCTGGTCGTTTGCTCCGAACTCAAGCGTGAGGTTGAGCTGCTGTTCGGCAATCTCTAGACCCCGGCGAATCGATGTGGTTCGGACGACCGCTCCAGCGTCGGTGAGGTTATTTGTGTCGGTTAGTGTGAAGGTCTCAAGTAAGGCCCCCGCCGGCTCGGGTTCGATGAATTTGAAGTTCACGCC
>JAJDAM010000820.1 GCA_029261905.1 Deltaproteobacteria bacterium | reverse complement strand
CTCGGCATCACTCTCGCCCAGATCGAAGCCTGTGCAGAAGTGCCGGTCGCCGGATGCCGTGAGGATCGCGACTCGTATGTCACTGTTCTCTCGGACATCCGTCCAGATTTCGCGGATCACCTTCTGCATCGACGGAGTCAGTGAATTCCCCCGGTCGGGGCGATTCAGCGTAATCGTCGCGATGCCGTCGCGAACTCGATAGATCACGCCCGCAAGCGAAGCGTCGAGGTCGCCTGGGTCGGCATCGATGTTTCGTTTCGTTTTTTGGGGCAACGGATCGTTGTTCTCGACCATGCGGTACCTCAGATGCGCCAGTCAGACACCGAATTCATCGAGCACGGCTCGACGTGCGGCGTCCTCCCCTGGGCGTTGGGAAACGAGCTGGCGGATTCGGCGCGTGATGTGAAAGATCGGCCCTTCGAGTGTAATTCCAACTGCACCAAAGAGCTGATGACATACCGATATCGTTTCGACGCCAGCTGCTGCAGCCGACAATCGCGCCGCACTGGCTGCGGCCCGTACCTTCGCATCCGGAGCCGATTTCGGGGTGATCGATTCCGACGACCGGGCGTAGAGCTGGTCGAACCGAAAAGCCGCCTCTCTGGCGAGCGTCTCCGAGGCCAAGAGCCGCATTTCGCAATCCGCCAACGGATGCGCAACGGCCTGAAATTCTCCGATCGCTTTGCCGAACTGCCTTCGCGTACGTGCGTGCTCGCTCGTTTTCTCAACGAGCCGCCGTGCCGCCGCCGTGAGATAGGCGGCCAGAGCGATCTGATAGATCGCGAGGCCGCGAGCCACACCGTCGAGCTCCCTCTCGCGCTCCAACTCGACGCGCCCCCAGGGTTCTCCACCCAATGTGTCGAGCGGCTCGATTGGTCCTGTTGGCCGCGCGGCGAAGGCGCGTTCACCATCGAGTTCGACGAACAGGGAAGCGTCATTCGCCCACGGCATCAGTGGCGGCTCGCCAATCGACACCACCTGCCTGCCGGAAGCCAGCGCCTCGCGCTCCTCCACGCCAAAAAGCTGCGTCGCCATGAACGTGTGAAGCAATGGCCCCGGGAAGACGGCGCGGCCGAGTGCTTCACAAGCCGCCACGATTTCGAGAGCTTCGCCGTCTCCTTCGGGCGTGGCCAGAGCCAGCACCCCCAAATCAGCGAGTTCGGTCCACAACGCGCGAGGAAGGCTCGAACGCGGCTGCCGTGCCATGTCGTCGGAAAAACGATCTCGACAGAATTGCCCGATTCCGTCCACGATCGCCTGCTGCGCTTCGTCGAACAGCAGATCCAGCGTCAATGCGACCGGCCCCAGCGTGCCAGAGCGACGGCTCGGCGCTGCCCCGACACACCGTCGAGTTCCACCCGCAGGGCCTGCAATCGCATGCTCCACACATGGAGGTCGTGCTCGCGCGTGAAACCCATCGCTCCGGTCAGCTGATGCGTCTCGGCGAACACGCGACCCGCCGCTGCCGTAGCGTGAGCTGCCGCTGTCGCTGCGCGCTCTTCGCACACACCATCTTTCCCCACACCGGCTTGCTCGGAATCTGCGTAGGCGGCTTCGTAGGCGAGCCAGCGGCTCCCCTCGACGAGAACCGCGCACTCCGCGAGCCGATGCTGCACAGCCTGAAAGCTTCCGATCGCGCGCCCGAACTGGCGGCGATTCTTGACGAACTCCACCGTGGTATCGAGCGCTGCCCCCATCGCACCGACGGCCTCGACAGCGATCGCGAGCCGCCACCACCGGGCCAGCCGCGCGCCCGACCCTACCGGCAGATCATCGCCTCGCTCCATCGCTGCGCGCGAAAGACGCGCCATCGGATAGCCGTAGTTCGAAGCTGTCGGCTCCGCGTCTCCCGTCTCGAGGGTGACGATGCGCGCGTGTTCGCCATCGAGGACCAGCAGCGTTCTCGCGTGGCCCGCAAAGCGAATCGGCGCCGATCGATTCGGGCGCGATGGATCCACGCGAGCGACCGCGATCGGCCCCGGCAGATTCTTCCCAGTCAGTCCGGGAGCAATCAGTGCAGCCGCTGCAACGGCGACGACACCGCCGGCCCTGGCAACGGATTCGGTGATGAGTGCCGCTTCGAGACTGCCGGTCTCATCGGCCAGCGCGACACCGAGGAAGCCCGCGTCACACAGCGCCGCTTCCAGCGCGTGGTCGTATTCGGCTTTTGCCGCGAGTTCGATCGCTCGTGCGGCGCCAGCATGTCGATCGAGCAGCCCCCCGACGGCGTCGAGGATCGCGATCTGGTCGTCGTCGAGTTCGAAATTCATCGGATCACGAGTCTCGTGGTAGACCGAGAAATCGCCCGGCGACGAGATTCAAGTTGACTTCGGTCGTCCCGACCGCGACGCCCGCAGTCATCGCGAGGCGAAAGTGCGAGTCCGCGAACGACCCGTACTCGAGGCCATCGCGGCCGTAGATCTCCATTGCCAGATCGGCTACCGCCCGCTCGGCCAGAGTACCCGCAACGCGCGCGACATTCGTGTCGGCAGTGGGTGGGCTTCCGTGCGCCCGCAGGTCGATCACCCGATAGGTCAGCACCCGAGACGCCTCGCACGCGGCACGCGCTTCCCCGAGTTTTTCGAGCGTCGTTGGATCGTCGAGTAGCCCGCACTCGTCTGCGTACTGTGCCAACGCATCCAACATGCGTGCCGCGCGCGCGTATCTCGCCGCGCCGACCCGTTCATACTGCAGCGAATAGGCGACCACGTTCCAGCCTTCGTGCTCGGGTCCGAGCCGGCAGCCGACCGGTACGCGGACATCACTGAAGAAGACTTCGTGGAAATAGCGATCGCCCACCACTGACGGGATCTCTCGTACCTCGATGCCGGGCAGATCCATCGGCACCAGCAGGATGGAAATACCGCGGTGCCGCTTCGATTCGGGGTCTGTTCGAACCAGCAAGAAGCAATACTGAGCGTGATTCACATACGACGTCCAGATCTTGCTGCCATTGACGACGTAGAAATCCCCATCACGAATCGCCAACGTCCGCAGAGCAACCAGATCAGAACCGGCTTCCGGCTCGGAAAACCCCTGGCACCACAACACATCACCGCGCGATATCAGTGGCAGATGGAGCGCCTTCTGTTCCTCACTGCCGTACTCCATGATCGTGGGACCGATCCAGTTCACGTTCATGTACTGCGGGCCGCGCGGTTCGCCGGCCGCCCACATCTCCTCGCCGAGGATGGCATGTCGCCATGGCGAGGCATCCTTGCCGCCGAACTCCTTCGGCCAGCTTTGCGTCAGCCAACCGCGGTCGGCAAGTAGGGCGCAAAACTCCCGAGAGAACGTGGCCTGGTCATCGCTTCCCGGACCGCCTTTGGAAATCTCTTCCCAATCGTCCGGCAAGTGCTCGGCCATGAAGCGAAGCAGTTCTTCCCGAAACTCGGAATCTTCAGCGGACCAATGAAATTCCACGATGTCGGCTCCCGTCGCATGCGACGGTAGGTCAGGGTCGAGATCGCAGGCAACGCACGAGTTTTTGCAACACGGTGCTTCGGGACCCGAATCATTGCGACAAATCGTGTTGTGATGCCACATACCCAATACCCGCACTTCATCCGTCGAAGTCGGCCCCCTGCAGGCCAGCAAATGGAGCGGTATATGGCGAGCGCGAGACCCAACCCCACCCTGAGAGCAAAGACCCGCCGCAGGCGCCGGCAGCACCCGCGACGAGTCGGCGACTGGGCATGCGCGATCTCCGCGATGTTGACCCTCTCATTGGTGACGGCGCTCGAGCCAGCCGGCGCCCAAGAGATCCTCTACGGCTCCGAAGGAAACCGGCTTCGGCGCTATGACATCGACACCATCGGGACATCCAGGCTCGTCGAAGAAATTTTCGTCGAAAAAGCCAGCGGAAGTGCGACGGTCCCGGCCGGTGGTATCGGGGCGCTCGAAGGCCGGGACATCAACGGCAAGATCTGCTTTTTCCCAGACGGGTCCGGTCGTTTTCTCGCCGGCGAAGACTCCGGGCAGCCGAACCCTCCCGCCGGTTGGGGAATCTTCGACAGCAAGGGTGTACAGGTCGGGAAGTTGACGGCCACGTACAAGGTCGAAGATCCGGAGCCACACGGCTGCGCATTCGACTCGAACGGAGTGTTGTTTACGACGTCGGTGGGGACCCAAGCCTTCGGTGCCAACGATGGCCAATTGATCATGTGGTTTCCGCCCTACGAGGGATACCCGGGCCCGGACGGCGCCTATCCGAACACCGACGAGGCGAGTACGAATTTTTGCAAGCTGGCCACAGACATCGGTACGGCGGCCAGCGTCGTGGTCGACACCGACGACAACGTCTACGTCGCCTCGTCGAGCGGAAATCTGGTCTTGAAGTTCGCGCCTCCCTTTCCGAGTGGACCCGGCGAATGCGGATCGGGTACTGGCGCCGACGCGCCGATGGCGGACGTCGTCAATCGCAGCGTGTTCAGCAACAGTTCGCCGGGCAACAAGTTGTTCACTCCGTCCGGGCTGGACTTCTCGCCGACCAACACGTTGTACGTATCGAGCGTACTGACGGGAAGGATCGGCGAATACGACCTCGATGGAAACTTTCTGCGCTTCATCGTTGATCACGAAGTTCCCGTTCTTCAAACACCCACACCGTTCGGCAGCCCGCAGGGGATTTCCGTGGGGTCCGATGGAACCATCTACTACGCGGACCTCGATCTTCAGGGATTCAACACGGGACCCAACGGTCGCGTGTGGCGCGTTCGATTCGACAGTAATTCCGGCGACCCGTTGGTTCCCGAGTTGATCCGAGACGGCCTGTCATTCCCCGACGGCGTCACCGTCAGGCCCGGAAACCTCGAGCAGAGCGAATGGCTCACCTATGCGGGCAGCGCGGCGCGGAAATTCTTCAACCCCGACGAGACCATCTTGAACGAAAACACCGTTGCCGGCCTCGCGCCGCGATGGGCGTTCCCGGCGCAGGCTGTGATTACCGGCTCACCCTCCGTAGCCGCCGTCGACCTTCCGGGGGAGGGGCTCACACAGGTCGTCTACTTCCTTTCGTGGGATCGAACCGTCTACGCGCTGCGCCTGAGCGACGGGAGCGAAGTCTGGCGATTCGTCACGGATACACAACCCGGCGCGGCTTTCGAAGACGCCGGCTCCGTACACGTCGAGAAACTCGACAACCGTGATCGTATATTCATTGGCGCCGGAGAGATGATGTACTCGATCGACGCCGTGACCGGCGAAGAGATCTGGCGCTTCACTGCTGGTACCGGGTGCGTGGACAGCGTGGGCATGCCGCCGGGTCTATGCGCGTTCAACGGCGAGCGAAACCAGATCGAATCATCTCCGTACGTCGCCGATGGAAAGGTCTTCTTCGGCATGGACGTCAACGATGTCGAAACTGGCAAGGGTGGGTTCTACGCAGTGGATGCACTCGACGGCATGATGTCCTGGTACTTCGACCCCCAGAGCGGCCAGACCTGCACGCCGAACCCGGACGACGAAATCCGGAAGTTCGACGGCTATCACACCGAAGCAGAGCTCGACCTCGAGATCGGCTTTCTCGCCACCCGACCGGGTTGTGATTTTCCACGCGACAAGAACGGCTGCGGGAACATCTGGTCCTCGCCCGCAGTAGACAGCGAACGCGAGCTGCTCTTCACCGCGTCGAGCAACTGCGATACCGCAATCGACGACGGACCCGGTGGCACCGGGCTTCCGTTTCCGATGCCGCCCTTCGACGAAGCCATCTTCGCGCTGGATTTCGACGGCTTTGCCGTGTGGCGCTGGCGCCCTCGCGAGTTCGACAACGAAGACCTCGCGTTCGGTGCAGTCCCGAACCTGTTTTCGATCGAAGTGATGATCGGCGGCACTCCGACGATGGTGGATGTCGTCGGCGTTGGAGGCAAGGACGGCACCTATTACGTGTTGGATCGCGACGGCACCAACCAGGTGAACGGCGCGAGCTGGGACGACGATCCGGCAACCCACCTTCCCGCCAACCTGCCCTACTGGTCGACCCACGTAGTCGATGGCGGCGCGATCGGCGGGATCATCGCGACGGCCGCCGTCGATGAAGATGCGCGGCGCATTTTCTTCAGTACTGCACCCGGCAACAGCCCGGTAAACGATCCGCCGCGCGCGCCGCAGCGACCGGTCGTACACGGCTTGGACATGGATTCGGGCGACATCGTCTGGCAAAACGACGGGGGAAACCTGCCACTCGCGAGCTTCGGTCCGACCAGCGCGGTACCCGGGGTGACGTTCGTCGGGCAGACGCCGCTGGCGACGGTCCGCTATTTCCAGACTGCGGGCGACAGCGGCAACCAGCTGGGATCGGAGTTCTTCGGGAACTTCGCCGGCCTGGCATCCGGTGCCGTTCCGATCGACGGCAACCTGATCATGGGAGAAGGCGTCGGAACCCGCACCCAGACCGGCAGCAGTCCGGGGGACTTCGCGGCCGACACGCCGTCGGAATTGAACGTGTTGTGTGTACCGGGAACGCTCGGCTGTGCGGCCTGCAACGACGGCATCGACAATGACGGCGACGGGTTCGTCGACTCCGGCGTCGATGATGGCTGCGTGAGCGAGGCTGATCCCAGCGAGATCCTGGCCGATCTCGACTACGACGACGACGTCGACGAGAGCGATCGGGTTCGGTTCTTCAATGCCTTTGGCCGAAGGCTCGGCGACCCGGGCTTCATCGACGCTGCCGACTTCGATCGGGACGGAATCGTTTCGCTGGTCGATTACCAGACATTCCAACAGGCACTCGATGACTTCAACAACCCGCCGATCGAACCACTCCTTGCCCCGGCGACCTCACCCTCGTGCGGATTGCTGGGAATCGAACCGGTCCTCGTGCTCGTCGGTGCAGGTTGGATGAGATCGCGCAAGCGAAGGCGTCGATCGACGAACGGCCTTTCAACGACCCTCTCGGCAACAGAATGCCCGAGGGACCGGACCAAAAGAAGGAACCCGATGACCCGGCTATTTCCTCTGCTCGCACTTCTCATACTCGGCGCTGCGCTCTCGGCCGAACCCGCTGCCGCCCTATCGAGTGTTCGGGTCGAAACATCGAATCCCTCGCCGGACCTCGGGTCGACGTTCGAGGTTCAGATCATCGCGGACTTCACCGACCCGATTCTCGGGTTCGGTCTCGACCTCGACATCAACGATGCCGAGTTGTCGGTAGTCGCCCCGCCGACGATCGGACCCGACTGGTTTGCGGTCTTCGCTCCGGACGGCGACGGCCTCGCCGGCCTGGCCGGAGGCGCTGGCGTGGTTGGGAACGATGTGTTGCTGGCAACGCTCACTCTCAGTGCCGACGATGCCGGCTTGTCTCTACTCGGCCTCAGCATCACCCTCGACGACCTCACCGAGGGCTTTGCGCTGATTCCGACCGGCTTCGATGCAGTGGTGCTGACCGGAACCCAGGTCCAGGTCACTCCAGAACCATCGACGTCGCTCCTGCTGAGCTTGGGTCTGTTGGCAATCTCTGCGCGCAAGCGCGTCTCCGGAAATCGCACGAGCCGCTGACCGATCGGGCTTTAATCCGATTCGGCTGGGACAGCACGAGCGCTTTTCTTTCGGTTCACGCTGGTGTAGAAGGGTTCATGCCTTTCCCCGACTACTCTCCGCGCATTCCTGAGTTCATCAAGACCCGAATCGAAGCATTCGGTGACCGCCCGCTGGTACTGCTCGGCGACGATCGACTCAGCTATGGCGAGGCTGCGCGCGATTCTGCGCAGCTTGCTCGGGGCCTGTTGGCCTCGGGCGTGGGCAAGGGAACGCGCGTCGGTGTGCTGATGCCCAACGGACCGAACTGGATCGTCGCGTGGCTCGCCACGACGCGGATCGGTGCTGTGCTGGTCCCTCTGAATACCTTCTACATGCCGAAGGAACTCGGCTGGGTGATGCACCACGCCGACATTCACACGTTGCTGACGGCTGCGCGATTCCTGAACAACGACTACCTCGAGCGGCTCGAAACCTACGCACCCGGGCTCGTCGGTCAGAAGTCGGATGCAATCTGGGTAAGCGAGCTACCGCAACTTCGACAGGTCTTCGTCTGGGGCGATTGCAATCGAACCTGGGCCAAGAGCGCATCCGTATTGGCTGACCTGGCAGATGCGAATCCATTCATCGACGAGGCCTTCCTGGGAGCGATCGAATCGTCTGTCACGCCTGCCGACCCGATGGTGGTGATCTACAGCTCAGGCAGTACCTCGGACCCCAAAGGCGCCGTCCATACCCACGGCGCAATCGTACGGCACGCATTCAACCTGAATTCATTCCGCGATCTGACCGCCGAAGACCGCGTCTTTTCTCCGATGCCGTTCTTCTGGGTCGGCGGCTTCGTGTTCACACTGATGTCAGCGATGCACGCGGGTGCGTTCATGCTCTGCGAGGAGGTATTCGAACCGGGCGAAACGCTGGCACTGCTCGAGCGCGAGCGCGCGACCGTCGTTGCCGGCTGGCCCCACTATTCGAAGGCCATGATCGAACACCCGAGTTACGCGGATCGCGATCTTTCGTCGATCCGAAGCGGGAATCTGTACGACGTGTTACCCGAGGCGGTGCGGCCGAAGGATCCGGAACTTCGCTCGAACTCGTTGGGAATGACCGAAACGGGTGGGCCACACACGATCGACCGGATGGATGTCGACCTGCCCGAGTCGCTTCGTGGTTCGTTCGGGCATTCGGTCCCCGGCGTCACCCACAAGATCGTCGACCCGACCAGCGGCGAAACGGTCGCGCCGGGGACAGACGGTGAAATCTGTGTTCGCGGCTACAGCGTCATGCAGGGGCTCCACAAGCTCGAACGGGAAGAGACCTTCGACGAGAGCGGTTTCTATCACACCGGAGACGGCGGCCGTTTCGATGCCGACGGTGTGCTGTATTTCAACGCCCGACTCGGAGACATGATCAAGACCGCGGGCGCCAACGTCACACCCCGCGAAGTCGAAGTCGCGCTGGAAAGCACCGATGCGGTGAAGTCCGCATTCGTCGTGGGCGTGCCCGACCCCGCGCGCGGGCAGAACGTCGCAGCAGCAATCGTGTTGAAGCAGGGAAAGGAGGCGAGCGCGAACGACCTGCACGCCGCCATGCGCGCCGAACTGTCGGCCTACAAGGTTCCGCGGCATTTCTTCTTCTATCGCGATGCTGACCTTCCGTTCACCGACAGCGGCAAAATCGACAAGCGCAGACTCACGCAGATGCTCACGGCACGGATCGAATCCGACCGCGACGGCTGATCCGATCCGCTTGATGAGGCGAGTCTCTCGCGTTAGTGTCGGCCATCATGACCTCTCGATGACTCACTGAAAGCTGCCTCGGGCGCGGGCCCTGTCAACCAGCCGCTCGCTGGGCCACAGGTCGATGGACCCTCGATCGACTCCCCGCTCGAATTCATCAGCGCGATTTCAAGTGTTGCGGCTGCGTCCCGGCGACATTGCAACCGTGGGAGAAGTTCATGCGAAACACCAAGACGAACGGCTCCAAGGAGCCGGAGACGATCTACGAGCATCCTCTCTACTACGACATCCTTTTCGGCTGGGACCGCACTCCGGAAGCCGATTTCTACGAATCGGCGTTTCGACACTTCGGCGTCGACCAGCGTGAAGACATTCTGGAAGTCGCTTGCGGAACGGGCCAGATAGCGCGCGTTCTTGCGCGGCGCGGATGGAA
>JAJDAM010000819.1 GCA_029261905.1 Deltaproteobacteria bacterium | reverse complement strand
CCCAGGTCGAAAGCCAGTCCGTCGTCGGCCTGCACGGCGCACAAGTCGCGTACGACCCGGACCACGTCGTCAACTCCGCTGGCGCCACGGCCGAGCAGATCGAGATCCCAGGTCGCGCGCCCGATCTCGTCAGACCAGAGTCTTAAAAGCGTAGCACCCTTCAAGACAAAGCGTTCAGCGTGCGCCGATACCCCGAGCCGAGACAAGAGTCGCTCGATTGCAAACTCCGAGAGCAGCCGCTGCATCTCGACCGAGCGTCTGCGCGCCAGCTCGCCCAGCCGCGCCCGCACCGAGGCCGCTTGGTTCTTCGGTGCGTTGCGCGGAGTCATCCACCGGCCTCCAGATAGGGACGAATCACCCGGGTCACGCGATCCACCGCAGCGAAGCGCCAGAGCGCGTCGAGCTGCTTCGGATGGACGCGCCGATATTCGCGCAGGGCCTCGATCCCCACATCGATGCCGATTTTGTTGCGGAACTTGAAGCAGTCCGCGACAGTCTTCGCGGCGCTGAAGACGCACACCCGGGCGCCCTCCACCTCGTGCTCTTCGACACCCTCGCGATAGGCCGAACCCGACAGATAGATCAGGCGCAGCGGCGGGTGCTCGACCCGCGGCCGCCAGGCCTTGCGGTCGATGGCCAGCCAGACTTCGAACGGGTTCTGGGTCGTGAGGCCGTGAAAGCGCAGCGCCGAGAGCAGGCAGACAACTCCGCGCGGCACGCGCCGCGCGACTTCCGCCAGGTCCCGCCGCTCGGTGAACGGCGCACCGGGCCGCCGATAGAGCCCACGCCCGACCCGCTCGATCTGCCCGCTCTCGACCAGCCGGCGGATCCGCGTGCGCGAGACTCCGGCAGCTTCCAGATCCCGGGAGCGGGCAGTCCCCAGCTTCTCGAGAAGCGCCAGAGCGGGATCGACAGGAGATTCCACAGTCACAATTCCTCGGCTTCCATGAACAAGTGCCGAGGTTTTGTAACAAGAGGGCGCCGGGCCCGTCAAGGTCGACGGAACGGTCGATTGACCGCGAAGGCGTTGCCCATTTCAAATCCGCCTTCGAGTTTGGACTGTGGCGACCGACACCGGCTCCCTCGGCATCGCCCGGGGCCTCCAAGATCGCGGCCGCTGAATCCGACACGATCGGAGGAACATCGCTCGGGGCTCAGAAACTCTCACCGTGTCTTGGATCCCTCGGTATTCTTTCGAAACTCGGAGGGAGTGTAACCAACCGTCGCGCGCCCGTCGAGCTCGAGCGCCGGGCCCGTGACGCGGTTCAACTCTACGCGGTGCCGAAGCCCCGCTCGTTCAGCACGCGGCGAGCGAGCAGAATCTGCTTGCGTGAGAATCGGCGCTTGCGTTCGTCCCAGGCGTAGGTGCGATCCACGGTATCGTCTTCGCTCGTTGCATCCTCGCGCGTCATCACCCAGTGGACAGTCGCAAGCAGCTCGAGACCGAATGGTGACTCGAAACCCTCGATCAGCCGCGCCACGCGCTCGAAGCGCGCCTGCGTCTCGGGCTGCTGGGAAAGAACTCTGCGCGCGTCGTCGACTGCCCCCGGAACCAGCTCGAGCTGTTTGTCCGGTGCATCGCCGCCGGTGCCGTACCCCGTGATGAAGTAGCCCTCGATCTCAGCGAGGACGTGGCGCAGGTTCTCGGCATACGGACCCAAGGGCGCCTTGGCGAGACGCAACCGCAGCGGCTCACCGGACTCCTGCATGAAGTACATGAGTTTGTGGACCTCGAGCAGGGAGACGAACGGGTCCAGCAGAGCGGCGAGATAGCGCTCGACCAGGCCGACCAGCACCGCCCGGCCCGATGTCATTTTCGGGGCCTTGCGCGAGCGCGCGCCGACGCCGGCGGCAGGTGTGCCGGTCGGTTCGAAGACAATCACCCGAACATCGGGAAGCTTCTCTGCCGCGTTGTCGATGAGCGCTCGCACCTCGCGCCAGTCGAGACCGCCCAGGCCAGCGCCGAGCGGCGGAACGGCGATCGATCGGATACCGCGGTCGCGCACCTCGCCGACGAGCGACTCCAACCCTGCTTCGATGTCTTCTATCCGCGACTTGCCGCGCCAATGGCGCTTGGTGGGGAAGTTGATGATGAATCGCGGCGGCATCAGTGCGCCGGTCTCGAAAACAAACATACGCCCCGGCCGGACCTCTTCCCGACGGCAGGCAGCGGCATAGGCCTTGAAGTTGTCCGGCCACGCCTTCTTGAACTGCGCAGCGATCCCTCGACCCATGAATCCAACGCAGTTCACGGTGTTGACGAGTGCATCGGCCTTCTCCGCGAGGAGGTCACCCGACTTGTACTCGATCATCTCAGCTCTCTCATCATCGGTAGTGCCAATCGGACCGAACGCAGTCCACTTCGATCTCCTCGATGCGTCGCTTCTTGATCGAGGACATTCCGATAGGTTCCGCCGGCCCGCCGCGATCGATCATGACCCGGTCCGACACCAGGCATCCGTCGGAAATGATCGCTGCAAGATTGTCGACGTGGGTGATATGGTAGATCTTCGGGCGATCGGGCGGCGCCGTCATGAAAAGAGGTCTCCCGTCCTCGAGTCCACGGACGCCCTTTTCGCGGCCTTCTTGCTCCTTCCCTTCTTGGTTGCGGCGGCACCGGAGCGCGCCTCGGCCTTGGCGCGTTCGGCGTTGAGCTCGAGGAGGCGTGCGAGCACTTCGTCGCGGACATCGTCGGGCCAGCGATAGCGGTATGGTTTCTTCTTGTTGCCCCATTCCTCCTCGTCGATCTCGTAGTCGAGGAGGAACTCGCAGTCGGTTGGCAGGTCGCTCCATCCGTAGGCATCGAGCAAGGCGCGGTCCATGGCCGCGTGCAGCTCGCGCAGCTTCGCGATCTCCGGGTCGCGCTCGTCAGGATCGTGGAAGCGGTTGTACGTCTTAGTCAAACCCTCGTCATTCTGGACCATGAGAGCGGCGCGAAATTCGTAGTAGGCCGAACCGGCAGCTTCGAGGACGGGGTGGGTCTCCCAGTTCTCGGGGAAGGGGAAGGTCTCGAAGCAGTCGGAGGGGGTGTAGCGAAGGTCATCCTTCATCGACGACCCGAAGAACCGCGCCCATATCTCGTGGGAACGGGACTGGAGGGCGCAGAATGCGGCATTGGTGGGAAGCGGCAAGACAGCGAGCGCATGCGAGAACACGGCTTGCGCGGGGAGGAAGCTAAACGACAGGTCCTTGCTGTGCAAAGTGCAGCTCAACACCCGATCCAACCCTGCGATGGAAGTATCTAGCGATGGCGTACTGCGCCCAAATTGCCACCATTGCTCTTTGCGTCTCCGGCCGTCGGGGTTGTTCGCAAGCTTCATCCGCTCCGGCTTCACCTTTTCCTCGACGATCGTCACCAGTTCTGGCCAGCGGCGGCGGCATTCCTCCTCGCTGCGCGTACCAAAATTAATGACGTAGCGATCGTGGGTCTGCGTAGGGCTTGTGTTCACCTCCTCACCGCCGATGTAGGGGAAGATCACCTCCCGGTTCCGCGAATCCTCATCGATGAGACGCCGCATGGCAGCGAGATCTGTAGCGACGCCCCTGGTGTCGGTGTCGTCGAAGGTGAAGCCCTGCCCGTAAATCTTAGACCCCAGGAAGCTTCGTCCTGCATTGGCTGCGAGCCGCGTCGGGTCGTCGTGGCCACCTCGATGAAATAGGAACGCGCTGATCGCCTCGACTTCGCGCGCATCGAGGCGCTTCGGGCCCGGGACCCCCCCCCTACTCACATGAAGCACACTCACGACGACCGCCGCGAGACCGGGCCACCTGACGCGCCTGCGCGCCGAGTAAATCTCACCACCATGGCTACAGATCCAGTGTAGGCCCGTCGCGCGTGTATCGCCCTGGCCGATCGTGTTTGTAGCGATCAGGCCGAAGGTTCCAGCGCGCCGGATCAAATCAAACGCACGACGGAAAAAGTGTGCCACCACGTCGCCGTTGCCGTGTGCTCCCTCGTGGAGCAGGAGGATCCAGTCGAGATAGGCTGCACCCAGGCTGGAGGAAATCTTGCTTCCACCCATGAACGGCGGATTTCCGACGAACGCGTCGAAGCCACCGTTCTCCCGCTCGAACACCTCCGGAAACTCAATCTCCCAGTGAAACGGCACGAGGGGTGGATCGCCGTGCCGCCACGCTTCCAGTCGGTCGCCGTGGCGCTGTGCCTCACCACTCACGACCCCGTTAGCGTACTCAGCCCGCTTCGCCGCTCGCTCCTTCCGGTTGGCTCCCTCGAACCAGGCCGCGATCGCGAGATCCCCGAAGAGCCGCACTTCGCCAAGCTCGGACAGCGAATCATCCCATAGATCGCGCAGATCTCCGTCGGGCACGCCTTCGTCAGCCTCGCGGATGCGCCGGCGCAGCTCGGACACCCTCGCCATGTGCTCGCGCACTCGCATCACCTCGAAGCCTTCCTCGAAGCCGGGCTGACCGGGGTCCCAATGGAAGGCTTCGATTTGCCGGCGCGAGAGGCCAACCAGCGAGTCGCCGTGGCGCAGCGCGTGGTCGACGAAGGTTAGCGCGTGGTCCTTCGCCAGTGTAACGAGCCAGAGCGATACCTTGGCGAGGTCGACCGCCACGGGGTTGCGGTCGACGCCGTAGAGACAGCGCTTCGCGATCAGCCGTCGGGCGAAGATCACCTCGTCCTCGTCCGGCGGAATCGCCGGCAGCTCGTTGTGGGCGTGCCAGGCCTCGACCAGCGCGTCACCGAGCTGGCGGCAAGCCTCCACCAGGAAGGCGCCCGAGCCCATCGCCGGATCGCAGACCTTGAGGTCGAGGATCTGCTCGGGCCTGGGCGGTTGGTCATCCGTTCCGCGCAGGCGCGAGAGGATCGGGTCCAACGTCGTGCGCACGATCGGCTCGGTCAGCGCGCGCGGCGTGTAGTGGGAGCCCGACCGGCGCCGCTCCTCGCTAGGCTGGAGCACCATCGCGCCGTGCGGCACAAGATCCGGCGTGGCGGCAGGATCGATCACCGGCAGGAGCGCTGCGTGCAAATCCTCCAGCGTCGCGGCCGCCTTCGCCGCCTTTGTGACCTTGTCAGTGAGCTTGCGGTCGGCACGGTCCTGGACCCACTTCGCGCGCTTGGCCGGGGCCTCGGCGAGAAGCGCCTCGAGATTCACCGCCGTGGGCGCGCCGTGCTTCTTCTGAGCCTTGATCGCCACCGATCGGCCGGTCGCCGTCTCGAGGCGGAAGCCCATCATCGTCTCGTACACCGAGCCGATGTGCTCGACGCCCAACGCGCGATAGGAGAGGCGCTCGCCATCGAGGACGAGAAGATTCTCGAGGATGCGGTAGATGGTCCCATCCGGCACGAGCGGCGGCTCAATGCGTTCGTGGATCTGCCGCGAGCCGCCGTCGGGTCGGCCTTCGAGGAACTTGAAGCGGTCGGGGTCGAACAGGACGCCGTGACGCTTGGGCAGCCGCAGCACTCCGGACTCGGCACCGTCGTGGATCATGCGGAAGAGAACGAC
This sequence comes from Deltaproteobacteria bacterium, assembly GCA_029261905.1. Taxonomy (GTDB): domain Bacteria; phylum Myxococcota_A; class UBA9160; order UBA9160; family SMWR01; genus JAJDAM01. The sequence goes on along the minus strand of JAJDAM010000819.1, from coordinate 2,004 downwards.
GAGCTGCGCCCACGCACCGTAGCGTTGGTCCATGGTATCCGGAAACAGTGCAGCGTCCTCGCGCAGTCGTTCGTAGAGACCGGCGAGCGAGTAATAACGCAGGAAGGTGCTCTCCTCCTGCGGCAGCATGTCCCGCTCCTCGGCGTAGAGCAGGAAGACGAGCCGAAGGACAACAGTGAGGAGCGCCCGATAGACCTCGTCGGGATGTTCGCCGAGTGGCTCCCGCAAGAGCTCTCCCTTGGAGGAATCGTGCGCAGCCTGAAAACCTCGCAAGAGCTCGTACAGCGCGTGCAGCACCTGCTGTGCCAGGCGCTCGCTGACCTCGTTCTGGAACTTGCGACTATCCTCGAGCAGCGCCGCGAGCCGCTGGACGCGCGGCAGGCTGAGCAGTCGCGTCTGGCCGAGCAGTAGGCGCAACGCTGTCGAAATCGGTCGGCCCGCCGTCTGCACCATGTCGGCGACGCGGAAGTCGAGCCAACCTGAGCTTTCGCCGTGCGGCGCCGAGAGCAGTCGTAACGCATGGCCGTTACACAGTAGTCCCGCCGGAACTCCCGTCTGACGCAGCAGCCGCTCCATGCGGCCGTGCGCCGACGCCTCGAGATGGGCGCCTTCTCGGACGACGCGGTCGAAGTCCACACCGGGCTCGAGGACGCAAATCAAAAGCTGCCACGATGGTTCGCCCTCCTTCGCGTCGAGCTCGCGCACCGCGAAATCGGGACTCAGCGTCTCTCCGTAGTTGGGCAGCGGCACTTCGAGCTCGGACGGGATTGGGCTCTCAGCGGTGCCTGCGTAGCCCTTGGGGGAGAAGCTCCAACCGAGCACCGACTCCGCGAAGGCCCGGAAGTCGGGAATACAAGGTTCGGCCTCCGGCGCGGATGCGGCGTAGCGACCTGCCGCCTCGCGGACACGAACCGGCTGCGCATCTTCGCCCCCACCGATGCAGGCTCTGAGCAACCGCTGCCCCTCGGAGTCGCGCCGGTCGAGGATAGCGCCCGCGCGCACCAACGCGGGCGCCGAGACCACCAAGCCCGTCGGCCGAACGAAGCCGAGCCACTCGAGATGCGCCAGAATCGCCGGGTCGAGCTTGGCGGCCATCAGTTCGTCTCCGGCCAAAGGTAGACCAGGCCAACCGGCTCGATGCGCTGTGCACGCACCTCGTAGAACTCGCGGATACGCTGCGGTTCCCCCTCGAGATCGCGCTCGAAGTGCTCGAGGCGAACGCGCCATGAGCGCATATCCGATTCGAGCTGGCGCCTCTCATCATCTTCAAATCCGAGCGTGAGTTGCTTGAACTTCGGCTCTGTCTTCTCGAGCTCCTCGCGAACGCGATCGCGCTGCCGCTCGAGGGTCTCGCGCAGGTCGCGTTCCTCGCGTTCGCCGCGCTGGCGAAGTCGGTCGATTGCCACCGCCGCGAGTTCCTCGGCGCGCGGCTTGAGTTGCGGCAGGAGATCCTCGATGTCGCGCGCTGCCGCATCGAGCAGCTTGCGCTGGATAGTCTTGCCAAGCCGTTGTTCACTCCGAATGCCCAGTGACTTCTCGAGCAGCTCCAGCGTTCGCGTCTCCGCTTCGCGGGCATATGCCTTCAGCGTGCCCTTTCGTTGCGAAAGCTCCGTCCAGCGCGCCGCGAGCGGAACGATCTCCTCGTGCAGACGCTCCGCTCCTCGCCCATAGAGAGAGAGGCGGCCGAGGAGGATCACCCGGGGAATCGAATCCGCGGCCTGGGCGAGGCAGGCACGCGACAGGTCATGCTGGATGAACCCCTGCGAGCGGAAGCGCGCCAGCAGGCGCTGGGCAACGCGCTGCTCGAGATGCAAATGGACGGTATCGTCACTGAGAACCCCCGCGTCCTCGAAGACGACGGGGCGGATCGGCGCCTCGCGGCGCCACTCGGCCAGCTTCTGGTTGGTCTTTCGCGGCGCGCGCAGTGTGTCCAGGGTCGCCGCCCAACTCGGGTCGGTCTCGGCGCGCCGGTCGAGCGGCGGGAACTTCCACGCTGAGTGACCG
>JAJDAM010000818.1 GCA_029261905.1 Deltaproteobacteria bacterium | reverse complement strand
ACACCGCGATCGATCATCAGCCCGGCCGTGTAGTCGACCGCGGTCGAGAGCACGACCAGGTGCAGGAAGCGCACATCCCACCAGCCGTAGAAGAGATAGCTGGATACGAGAAGCAGCGCGTTCTGCCAGCGAAACCGCTTGCGCAGCAGTCGATACAGCGAGAAGACGATCAGCAGGAACGCGGCGAATTCGGGACTGTTGAACAGCATGTCAGGCGGTTGGTCCGCCGCCTGGCACTGCGGCGGGTTGGACTGGCGCCAATCGGGGCTCCACACCCACCCCGCCCAGGCCGATAAGGTCCATTGGATGTGCAACTATGAGCGCATCCCATTGCCCCAGCGCCTGATGGGATGTGGCGATGCGGCGCGAATTCAGGACTGCCGGAAGTGGAATTCGTGTAATCCCCGTCACATCACTCCGTCCTGGACCTGTCGATACTGGCTCTATTGAATCCAAGGAGAACGCGGTCTTGGCTGAGACGCTATCGGTCCGCACCGCCGCGCAGTTGATCGCGGCCAAAGGGGAAGTGTTCACAATGCGATGCCTGATTTTGTTGAGCATCTTCATGTTTCCGGCCGTGGCGCTGGCTGCCACATTGGCTGATCTGGGAGACCTCAATGTGGGCTCCAACCGGATTCCCCGCTGGTATCCCGCAGCCGAAGCCGAGCAGGGCTATCTGGCTGCCAAGAGTTGGCCGGAGTATGACGCCACCTGCGCAAACGCTCCATGCAGCTCGGGTCGACAGGGCTTCCGGGACGCTCCGGGCAACCCGATGGGTTCCTGCAGCGCCGCGAATCCAGCCGACAACGGCGGCCAGGACTGGTCCCAGATCAATTGCATGATCGACAACGCGCCTGGCTCGTCCGTCATTTATGTCCCGGCTGGCACCTACGACATGGGGGATGACAACGGCGAGGTGATCAAGATCGGTCGCGGAAACATCGTACTGCGCGGCGCTGGCATGAATGCCACACACATGCGCATCGCGCACGCGGGAAGCGGAAATGGCGTGATCGGCGCCACGAATTGCTCGGATCACGAATATCCGGCCAACAATCTCTGCGGCGCAGGCGTAGTCAGTGTCGGTTACCCCTACGAAGGGTCGGCGGTCAATTGGACGGGGGGCTACACGGAAGAAACGACGACCATCACGGTTTCGTCGACGGCCGGATTCTCTGTCGGGGGCTGGATTCATCTCGAGATCGACAACGCGCGGGTCGATTGCCCGCTGTTCCTGCCCGAGCCGGTCAAGGATCCGAACAACAGCGACAACGCGTTGAATCACACCTCGAAGATCATCGCCATCAATGGCAACCAGATCACGATGGATCGCGGTCTGCGCATGACCTACTCGCAGGGGAACTGCACGAATTCTGCGCTCGCGAGACCCTATCGAGCGATCAGTCGAATTGGCGTCGAGGGGATTCACTTCACGACCGCGCCGTCCATCAACCCCGACATTCTTCACAACCTGGGCTTCGTGACATTCGGAGCCGGGACGGTGGAATCCTGGGCGGTGGGCAACAAGCTCGAGCGCGCCGAGGCTCGCGTCTTCATGTTTCGCATGTCGGCCCGAAACTGGCTCCAGGGCAATCGCTTCGAGAACTACGGTCGGATCGACACGCACTTCAATACATCCGGCGTCACGAACACGACCGGCGCCGTCGACAACGTGATCGAAAACAACGCCTGGAAGGACTTCGTCGTCGGTGTCTACAACCTGCAGGGAACCGAAGGCATCGTCGTCGCCTACAACTACCTGCGGTACGGCTCTCCGCCGAATGCTGCGGAGAAGTCGCTGTTCAATCACGGCCTCTATACACGAGAGGTGCTGTTCGAGGGCAATGACGCGGACGGGATGATGATGACCGCGGACCACTGGTGGGGGAGCAACGGCGCTCGGATCACCGCGTTTCGCAACCGCCTGGTCGGATCCGGCGCGCAATCACAGATCAACGTCAACCGCGACAAGACCGGAAGCTGGAAGATCGCCGACCGGGTCAACTGGATCGGCAACACCTCGACCTACTACCTGAACAGCCCGAACTGCAACGGCGGGTTTCCCGACTGCCTGAGCGGGACTCACGATATGGATGCCAATGTGACGAACATGCATCTCGAGAAGAACATCTTTCGCAACAACGACACGTGCAACGGCGACCCGAGTAGCGGTCGCTGCGGCTTCCATCTCGATTCGCCCGTCTCCTCGACCTCGTGTGGGACGGCGAATGGCCCCGGTGACTGCGCGGGCGGCACGGGCAGCAACGCGGGCGGCAACTCGGCGCCCGGCGGTTGGGCGGGAGACGACGTTCCGCATTCGCTGTATCGGGTCAGCTCTCAGCCTCCGATCTGGTGGTGCGAGGAAGCCTGTTCGTGGGAGAACGTGCACGCAGGTGTCGGCGCGTGGGGCGATAATTTCGGCGGTCAGCTGTGCAAACTGCCGGCCCAGATCCTCGCCGAGGGTGGAACGTGTACGGCGAGTGCGGGTAGTAGCGGCGGAGACGGTGGCGGTGGAGATGGTGGCGGCGGTGGGCCGGTGGATGTAATCGAACCGCCGATTCTGCTTCCGTAGAACAGGAACGGAGACACTCTGTTGCCCGCCGGGGGGTGGGGCAACACGAGTGATCCGGAAAATCGAGGCAGGTCGATGACGCGGAGGTGGCCGGGGGGCACCTCCGCGTCATTGTTTCGTTCGAACGCATCGTCGTGTGTCGAGTGAGCTGCAGCGCCGACGCCGTGCAGGCAGCCTTCTCGGGCGCTAGCGACGGGCCGAATCGACGACTCGGACGATCTCGGTTGCCAGCCGATCATCGACTTCCGGAATGAAGTGCGAGTCGGGTCGATAGCAGCGGTAGTCGCTGGGTGAGCACATCGTGTGCGAGCTGACGAACGGGATCGCTTCGGCGTCGAGGGTCGGCTTCAGTACGCGGAACAGATCGTCTCGATCGCCCAGGCTGTTGACGAGGTAGACGACCGGAACCTGGCGATCCGCACGCGCCGATGCTGCGAACTCGGAAACCAGGCGCCGAAGCAGGATGATCTCCCGGCTGTCGGGATCGAAACCTGCCGGCCCGTGGACGTTTTCGATCAGTCGTCGCCGACTCGAGATCGCATAACCGCGGCGCAGCACGCGCACCAGCGCAGACGCATCGAGGATCGACTCGCGGAAGAGCAGCGGGTCGTAGTAGGGATCGTGCTCGGCAAGCAAGCGACGGTATTCGCCCCATCGATCCGAATCGGCCAGCACCTCGCGATATTGCCCGACGGTTTGGAAGGGCGGCTCGATCGCGACCCGTTGGCCGCCTTCGATCCGATAGCGCGGCTGCGTGTAGGGTCGAGACTGATCGAAGAAGGCCGTGGCATTCGTCATCGTTTCGATCATCGGGACCGATGACGACAACAGCGAGTACACGACGGCATCCGGGCCTCTGGGGCTTCGATCCTCGCGTTTGCGGTCGAGTGAATACGCGGCAAACGTCCAGTTCGGTGTTGCGGCAGGAGCCGTGACGGAGCGGATGGTGATGTCGTCGGTGACTCGATCGAGCGCGATCGCAAGCTGCCGCGCGTGAGACATCCCATACAACGAGATCATCAGGCGATCTTGCGCGCCGCGCTCGGCCGGCTCGGATGCGAAGAATCCGCTTTTCCGATCCAACCAGCCGAGCGTCAGGATCGGTGCCGAAGCTTCATCGGTTGGCCGCGTCGCCGCACGCAACTTGCCCTCGACCGATCGGCCGTATTCGAAGTACGCCTGCAGTCGGCTCGGTCGACCCTTTGCGGGATCCTCCGGATACCGGAAAGCCACGTTGGCTGCGAGGTCGAGCACGAGCAGGAAGAACACCGTCCACCACGCCACGCGGATCGCGTGCGGCCGATTCGGTGATGCGGGAGTCGCCATTTCAGAAGGCGAAGTAGATGAACTGTGCGGGTTCATTGCTGGTTCCCAAGGTCAGAACAAAGATCATCAGCGCATACAGCGCGCCCTGGAGCAGCGCTGGTTGGCGCAAATAGAATCGACGGTCGCAGCTGAAATGCTCCGTGACTTCGATCGCTGCCAGCAGCGGGATTCCAAGCAGGGCCGCGAAGCGGGGCAAGTCGGCCCCGAATGCCAGATTGCCGAAATCGAACAACAGAATCCGGGTGAAGGCAGAGATCTGCTCGAACGACTCCGCCCGGAACAGCAACCAGCCATAACAGGTGATCGCGAAGAAGACGGCCGTCGAAGTCGTCTTCCCCAGCAGGCCTGC
>JAJDAM010000817.1 GCA_029261905.1 Deltaproteobacteria bacterium | reverse complement strand
ATTCTGGCTTTTCCTCACCCCATTCGGTCCCGTGAGGAATATCCGGTGGACAAACCTGCAATGGACCTTCGCTCCGTCCTGCTCGAAATCCAGACTGCGCTCGACGATGTCGGTATCGACTACGCGTTGATCGGGGGGCTGGCGCTCGCCGCCTACGGAGCCGGGCGAGCCACGGTGGATCTCGATCTGCTTGCGGATGGAGACCGGGCCGAAGACGTGGTCCAGTTGCTCGCGGCGCACGGCTACGAATGCCTCTACCGCAACGATGATGTCGGCAATTTCGCAGGTGAGGACGCCGCGCGCGGCCGAATCGATTTTCTATTCGTCTCGCGCGACTATGGGCGGGCGATGCTGCGCCGAGCCCGTCCACACCGGATCCTCGGGCGCTCGATCGCGGTCGTGGATGCGAGCGATCTGATCGGGCTGAAGGTGCAGTCTTCGTCGAATGATCCATCGCGAATGCGCCAAGATCTTGCCGACATCGAAAAGCTGCTACAGACAGACGAACTCGACCTGGATCGGGTTCGCGAGTACTTCTGCCTGTTCGACCGCGAAAAAGAACTCGACGCGCTTCTCGCAGAAAGGCAGGAGCGCCGATGAGTCGCTTGACACCCGAGCAACTCGAAGAGATGCGTGAGGATGGCCTGTCGCCAGAGATCCGGGAGGCCTTCCGGGCCGCCGAGCGTGCGAGCGACGCATGGGAGCGCAAGCGCGGCCGTGCTCAGTCTCAACTCGGGATCGACGAAATACTCGCCTGGATCGACGAGTTGCGTGCGGTATTTGGCGAGCCCGAAGTCGATCGCCACCCCTGGGTCGGAGACGATTTCAGGTTGTAGTCGGCACTGGCGCCGGAGCCGGGTCGGCGATCGCGGTCTTCCAGCGGCCGCTGCGAAACCGCAACGACAGCATCGTGGCCTTGACGATGTAGTCCGCGATCAGTGCTGCGAAGATCCACTCGGCCGTCCAGCCCAGCCACCAGAACAGAAACGACAGGCTCAATCGGGCTCCGAACAGGCCGGCGAGCACCGTGAAAAACGGATAGCGGGTGTCGCCGGCGCCGCGTAGCGCGCCGCCGATCGAGAACTCGATCGCCATCAAGGCCTGCACGGATCCCAGCACGTAGATGAACACCACGGTCAACCGGATGACTTCCGGATCGTCGATCAGAAAGCTGGCGATCGGTTCGGCGAAGCCGATGATCACCGAGCCGAAGATCACCATCACGACGACCGACATCTGCATGGCTCGCCAGCCGCTGTGTTCTGCGCCGTCGGGGTCGCCGGCACCGAGGTGTTGGCCCACCAGAGTCGAGCCGGCGATCGAGAAGCCGAAGCCGACGACGAACGAGAACGACAGGATGTTCGCACCGATCCCGTACGCGGCGAACGGAGCCGTCCCATACGCGGCCAGGATCCACATGAACGCGATGAATCCACCTTGCCAGGCGGCTTGCTCGAGCGCCGCCGGGTAGCCGATTCGCAGCAGTCGTCTCACCAGATCGCGCGTGAAGTGGACTCGTCGCCCGATGCCGATCAACAATCGTCCCCGCAACCACAGCGCCAGCAAGATGATCGCGCCGACCGAAAACGCCAGGCCGCTCCCCAGCGCCGCGCCCGCGATACCCATCTCGGGCATTCCGAATTCGCCGAAGACCAGCGAGTAGACCAGGATCACGTTGACGAAATTCGTCACAGCGCCGACCCACAGCGGTGTGACGGTGTCGCCGGCCGCACGCAGCGCGGTGCCGAGCGCGATGTTGATCGCGAACGCGATGTTGAACAGGCTGAGCCAGCGGATGAATTGGGCCGCGAGTGCGACCGTCTCGGGTTCCAGCCGAAAGATCCCCGCGAGCTGATCGGCGAACAGCACACCCGGAGCCGTCATCGCCAGCGCTACGCCAACGCACAGCCAGACCGAAGTCAGCGTAACGCGGGCGGCTTCTTCGCGATCGTTGGCTCCCCACGCGCGCGCGACCAGTGCGGTCGTGCCGGTCGTGATCGCCATCAGCACGGCTTGCATGATGAACAGGATTCGGTGGCCGGTCGTCGTCGCAGCGATCGCGGAGGCGCCGAGCGTCCCGACGATCTTGATGTCGACCATGCCGACCGCGGACATCAGCAGGTTCGACGTGATCGCCGGCCACGCGAGTTCCCAGATTCCGGGGCGCGTGTGTTCGAGGCGCGTCTGATCCGCGCTGATGTCGGTTGCGACAGCTGTCACAGCAGTTTCCTAAATGTCGACGACGCGCGGCGGGCGTACGCGCGGATGGCGTGACTCAGTTCGTGTGTTCTCGTTCTCGACTCGACCGGGCGCGCGCAGTGGCCGTCGGGGAGCCGACCGCTGGGCGGTGGACTCGAGCCCTCTTCCTGATCTCGTCATGAGCTCTTCATGAGCTATTCATGAAGATCGGAATCAGAATCGATCCACGAGCACCCCGGTTGCGTGTTGCACCGTCGCAGGGAGTCGGCCCCTTTTCGGAGCAGCGGGAGCATAACGCATCAGATCCCGAACTCTAGGCCGGTCGGGTGGGGGGTCGGCTTCATGCTGACACGGCGCGGGCACAAGCATGCGGGAAAGGATCCGGGAAGGGATCCAGGATATGATGGCCGATCCCCAGACGATGGAGTGTCGAACCATGACCGCCCCCCTCCACCAGCGGCGTCCGACCGCGTTCGAGATCGCCCCCGCTGCCCCGGGGCGCAGTTTCGCGGTCAACGATTTCATCACCTGTTCCGAGGGGATGTCGAACGCCTACGCGGTCCAGACGGCGGACGGCCGTGTGATCGTCAATACCGGGATGGGATTCGAGGGGCCCGCTCACCGGCAGAATTTCGACGCCGCCGGCAGCGGTCCGGTCCGGTTCATCCTGTTCACACAGAGCCATGTGGACCACGTGGGTGGAACCGACCTGTTCATCGAAGCGGGAACCGAGATCGTCGCCCAGCAGAACAACCCGCTGTGCCAGGCCGATGACGCCCGGATCGGTCGGTTCCGCGCGATGCGCAGCGCGTTCGCGTTTCGCGAGGCCGTCTCGCGCGGCGCAGCCTCGGGCAGCGGCAACGCGCCGGTGCAATCGCGTCCGACCCCGACGATCACGTTTCGCGATCGCTACGATTTCGAACTGGGTGGCGTCGAGTTCGAACTCTACGCGGTTCCCGGTGGCGAGACGATCGACGCGATGGTGGTCTGGCTGCCACAACACCGGATTGCCATGATCGGCAATGTCTTCGGCCCATTGTTTCCGCACGTGCCGAACCTCGTGACGATCCGAGGCGATCGGCTGAGAATGCCGCTGCCGTACATCGACGCGCTCGATCGCGTGATCGGCCTGGAACCCGACGTGCTCGTCACCGGGCACTTCCAGCCCATCGAGGGTGCGGAACTGATTCGCAAAAACCTGGTGGATCTGCGCGAAGGCATGCAGCACGTCCACGACGCAACCGTTCGCGGCATGAACGAGGGCCGCAGCGTCGAGGAGCTGATGGCCGAAGTCGAGCTCCCGGAGCAAGTGGAGAGCGGCCAGGGGTATGGGCTGACGCGTTGGAACGTGCGCGCGATCTGGGAAGGCTACGCGGGATGGTTTCACGCCCGATCGACGACGGAGTTGTACGCGACCCCGCAGGCGGCCGTCCACGAAGATCTGGTGCGCCTCGCCGGAGGCCCAGATCGGATCGCCGAAGCAGCCGAGCAGCGGCTGGCGGAGGGGGACGCGGTCGAGGCGATCCACCTATGCGAAATCGCGCTCACGACCGATGCCTCCCACCACAAGACCCTCACCACCTACCTCGCCGCCCATCGACGGCTGCTGGATTCGGGAGCCGACGACAACTTCTGGTTGACGCGCTGGATCGAGCGAGAGATCCGGCGGTCCGAGTCCGCGTTGAAGAAGGGCCTTTCTGACGGGAAGAGCTGAAGGGAAAGATGGAAGGTACGGCCGGAGGGTGCCGGTCAGAGCGAGAGCAGCACAGGTGTCGTGGGTTCCGCCGTCGCCTCGCTGATCGCCTCCGCGTAGAGGCGAAGCTGGGATTCATATTGCGAGAGGTTCGGTGCGAGGTCGCGATCGGTCTTGAAGTCCACGACCGTCCACGCTCCACCAGGCTCTTCATCAAGCTCTCCTCCAAGCCCGCCACCCAGTTCCCGAAACGCCAGGTCGACGATTCCCTCGACGAGGATGCCATCTTCGCGCAGGAACGAGACGGGGGTTTCGCGCCGGAGGCGGTCTGCGGTCGCAGCGCGCCGCAGGATCGGGTGAGCGAGCGCGGCCAACGTCGTAGTCGCCGCAGCCTCCACTTCATCCGCCGAGGCGCCCAGCAATCGGCCCTCTGCGACCGCGGCCGCGTGGACCTGGGTCGCATCGGCGCCGAGGTCGACCACCGCCAGCGTTGCGTGAACCAACGTGCCGAATCGCTTTCCGCTCGGACGGCTCGCCCGGTCGATCAACACCTGCTCGACCCGGACCGACATCGGTTCTTCGAGCGAGCGGCCGGCGTCGACCGGGAGGGGAGCGTCTGGATGAGCCAGTTCCGTCACCGAGCGCACCGCGATCGAAGGTTGCTCTCCGGTGTTCAATGCATCGGCGCGTCGCGCTTGCCAGCGTGCGTGATCACGGATGCCTTCCTCGGCGACGATGCCTTGTTGATCGGCCTCGAGGATGCGCTGCTGTCGGAGCCCGACTTCTTCTTTTCGATCGAGTTCGAGGGCTGCGGGGTCCCACCACACGACGCCGTGCGAGCCCACTTGCGGATCGTGTAGACCCGGTGCGACTGAACTACGGGAACCGGCTCGCGCATTCGAAGGACGCGCATACACGCTGTCGGACCCGAACTCCGGGCAACCGACCGCCGCGCGGGCGTCGCGCCGCTTTGCGCGCTCCGGGTAGATGACGGGGTTCAACACGTCGAGCCAGTACTCTGAATCGTGCTGGTAGGGGTCTCCCACCACCGGCACCACCAACAGGTCGCGCGCGCGTGTCGCCGCCACGTAGGTAAGTCGAATCGCTTCCGCGCGATCACGCTCGGATTCCTCGTCGCGATGATCGAGCAGATCCCACGGTGCCGATCCGCACAGCGGTTCGGCCCACAAGTCGCGCGCGGAATCTACGTAGCGGCCGGGCACGTCCCGCGTCGCGCGGCAATTCGGGTCGGCGAGGATCACGACGGGAAACTCGAGTCCCTTGGCGCGATGCGCGGTCATGATCCGAACCCCTTCCGTGCCCTCCTCGACGACCGGGGCGTCCTGGGCATCACCCCGTTCGGCGCCCTCTTCCAGATGTTCGACGAAAGCGCGAAACGACGACGACCCGCGACGCTCGAAGCGTCGAGCGATGTCGGCCATGCGCAGACAATTCGCCAATGCCTGCTCACCCGTCGGCCAGATCGCGATCCCGGCGTGAGCTCGTACGGCAGACAGCAGTCGCGAGATCGTGTCGGCCGCGGGCATGTAGTTTCGCGAAAGATGCAATCGGGCCAGGATCCCCAGCGCGTCGGCCACTTCGGTTTCCGCGGCATCGAGTTCGATCCCGTCGAGAGGTCGCATCGGGTGCAGACTTCGTACCTTGTGGCGAAACGCCAGTATCGCATCGTCGCCGAGCGCGAAGAACGGTCCGCGCAGTGTCGCAAACACGCGCAGTTCGTCGTCAGGCCACTCGATCGCGCACAGTGCATTTCGCAGCGCCAGGACTTCCTCTCGGTCGTGGAACGAATGGCCTCCGACCAGTACGTGCGGTACGCGTCGTGCCTCGAGCGCGCGCACGTAGGGTCGCGTGACGTCGTCGCGAAAACTCTTGAAGCGACGAAACAGGATGCAGATGTGGCGCGCTTCGATCGGCACGCGCTCGCCAGTAGCCGGATCGCCCACCGTCCAGCCACTGCGATCGATCAGCCAGTCGACGAATCCCCCGACTGCATCGGGCAGCGACTCGTCGATTTTCCAGGTGACGATGCTCCCATAATCGCCGTAGGGTTTCGGAGCGGGCAGTGCGACGATCGTCGGTTGGCCGGCAAATTCTTCGCGGCGCGGTTGAAGAGGGACGTACTGGCTTTGGATGTGGCTGGCTTCTCCGACGCGCCCTTCCGTGGCTTCGCCACCCATCACCGGGCCAAACGCGGCGTTGACCGCTCGTTGAATCGATGGGACCGCACGAAAGCTCGTGGTCAGGTGCAACACGGCGGCACCCTGTTCGACCAGTCGAAGTTTCATCGCCTCGTAGGTCGCCACATCGGCGCGCCGAAAGCGGTAGACGGCCTGCTTCGGATCGCCGACCAGGAACAACTTCCCGGCGCTCGGCGTAATCTGCGAGGTTTCGCTGAGCTCGGGCCGATCTGCGGCGAGCAGCAGCAACAACTCGGCTTGCACCGGGTCGGTATCCTGAAACTCGTCGACGAAGTAGTGGCTGAAGCGGCGCTGCAACTCCGCACGTACGAGTGAATTGTCGCGGATCAGGTCGCGCGCGCGCAGCATCAGATCCAAAAAGTCGAGAACCCCCGCGCGCTGCTTCAGGCTTTCGTACCCGTCGACGATCGGGCGCAGCTCTTCGCGCAGGCAGGGCGCGAGATCCGCATCGGCAGCTTCGAGCAGATCGTCGAGCTGCTTCTTGACCGCGTCGCGCTGTTCGACGAGTTCGGGTCGCGAGTGGTCGGGCCCGTAGTGGCCGCGGCCCCGCCAGTGCCAGCCGTTGCCGCGCGTTCGGGCAAGCTCTCGAAGTTCCGATTCCAAGGCATCGTGATCGCGTCCCCGCACGGCCTCGCGGAGTCGATTCTCGTCGAGAAAGAGCCCGATGTTCTCGAAGTTCTTCGCGAGCCAATCTTCGCGATTGGATGCGGAGCCGGCGAGCGCCGCCAGCGCTTCGAGCCGTTCGACGATCTGATCGATCTGGCCCACGCGGTCGAACGGATCCCGTCGCCACGCGGCCGTGAAGTCGCGATGCTCGACCAGGCTGCGCGCGGCGTTGCGCAGCTGCTGGCGCGGTCCGATCGCGTTGAAGCCCCTCGGCCGACGTCGCAATACGCGGCGGACCCCTTCGGGTGGATCCGCGAGAATCGTCTGGAACCAGCTGTCGAATGCGCGGTCGAGCAGGCGATCGGTTTCGGCTTCGGGGGCGACTTCGAACAGCGGGTCGACGCCCGCCTCGACCGGTCGCTCGCGCAGCAGATCGCCACAGAACGCGTGGATCGTCCCGATACGCGCGACTTCGAGTTTCTCGAGTGCATCGTCGAGATGGGTACGTGCCACACTGCCGGGGGGCTCCGCACTCCGCGCGCGCTCGATTTCTGTTCGCAACCGCAGTTTCATCTCACCCGCTGCTTTCTCGGTGAAGGTCACAGCGACGATTTCATCGAGCGCACCGGCCCCGGATCGCAACACGGAAACGATTCGTCCGACCAGCGCCGTGGTCTTGCCGGTGCCCGCAGCCGCCTCGACGAACAGCGTGGTGTCGAGATCGGTTTCGATACGCAACCGCGCCTGCGCGTCCGGCAGCGGGCTGAGATCGGTTCGAACCGTCACGGCAACTCCCGAATCGCCGTCAATCCCTCGAGCGGCACCGCCCATTTGCGAGCGGTTCGAAGTTCTTCATAGGGTCCGCAGACGACGCGATAGTCACAGAATCGACACGCGCCCTTCTTTGGGGCCGCCGGCAGGAATGGCTCTGTGAGCGCCGTGCCGACGGTGTCGGCGACCTGCTGCACGTATTCGCGGGCTCTGCGGTCGAGTGTGACCTCACGGTGTGCGAACCCGCCGGTGGCGGTGCAGTAGTACAGCCCGCCCGAGGTCACCGATGCTTCGGGGAATGCGCGCTCGGCGACCAGCGCGTACAGCACGGCTTGAAGCGATTCGCCGCCGCCCACGACGGCAGTCTTCGTGGCACGGACACGACCCGTCTTGTGGTCGGTCACGCGCAGCCGGTTCTGCTCGTCGCGTTCTACCAGGTCGATCGAACCGCGCAGCCGAACGCCGCATTCGAGATCGACCGGTTCGGGGATCGAATGGGGGTCGCGTTCGCGCCGTCCCGGAAGCCCGAATGAAAATTCGAAGCGCCACGGAACGAATCCCGATTCGTCTTCGGCTGCCCGGCGCAACCACTCCCTGAGATCCGCGCGCACGTGATCGACGCCATCGTCCCAGACGCGATCGATCGCGGGTGCGAGTTCGTCGCGGTATCGCGTGGCGACCCGGTCGAGAATGGTGTCCAGCGCCAGCCGAGCGGCCGGTAGATTCTTCGCATCGATCGGCAACAGCGAGTCGTCGCGCAATTTGTTGAACAATTCGAATTGGACTTCGTGCACCAACGAACCCCGTTGCAGCGGATTGAGCTCTTCGATGGCTTCGGGGACATCGCGCGGTTGCAGCCGATGAATCGCCTGCAAGAAGAACTTGTACGGGCACGACGCGTAATGCTGGAGCGCGGTGGGGGAGTAGCTGCGTGCGCTGAGCGCATGAGCGGCCATCGCTTCGCGTGCAGTCGGCGAAGGTTTCACGAGTCCATCGGCGACCGTCCAACCCTGGAGCCAACGCCGCGCGCGAAACCGCAGTGCCCGCCCCAGATGGGGGTTGGTGGTCATCAAAAAACGCGCAGTTCCGATGCTCTGCTCCTCTTCGAGACGCATCAATGTGTCCAAGAGCGCCAGATCGTATTCGGCTTCGTCGATGGCATCATGCGGGTCGGCCGGAGCCGGCCAGCCGACACGCGCATCGCTGGTGGATTCGGCGCGTTGCGCAAGCTCGTCGAAGCCAGGAAGCTGGCCTTCCGCGGCTCGTAGCACCTCGAGTGCATAGAACGAAGGGACGCGGGGTCGCGACTGGTCGAGGTCGAGCCGCGGATAGGAGAGCACGACCGCCTGACTGGCAGCGCCTACCGCGATGCGCAGCGAACGTCTCTCATCGCGAATTCGGTCGGTGTTGGTCCGGAGGGGAAAGCCCGCTTTGGCGAGCTGCGTGCGGGCGGCGTCCAACAGGATCGGGTCTTCGCGAATCTTCAGCGGGAACATCCGCTCGGCGAGGCCCGGAACGAACACCACATCGAACGACATCCCTCGGGCGGCCTCGATCGGGGCGACGAATACCCGGCCATAGCGGTTCGTCGATGGCGGGATCGAAACGTCGGTCAGCCGATTCGAAAGCACCCGCTGCACTTCGGATAACGTCACGGGCCCAATGGATTCCATCGGCGCCAGTTCCGACACCACCGCGAGTATCCGGTCCGGATGTCGCAGCGCACGCGACGCGAGAGCGCCGAGCTGGTCGAGCCACGTTCCCCATGACGCACTGTCCGGAAGCGCTTCTAAGGTGTCGAGCAGAGGGAGCGCGAAGTCCCGGAGCACTTGCAGCGAATCGAGATCGGTTTGGATCCGTTGAGCGGTCGGGCCCTCCGCATCTTCTTGTTCGTCACGTTGGAGGTGCAGCTCCCTTTCGAGCCCGTTCAGTCGCCGCTCCCAGCGCTCGCGCCCGCCGATCACCGCAGCGTCGACGAGCAATCGCTCCCAGCGACGAGGCGCACGCAGGCTCCCGGCAGTGACCGGGGCCCGCGAGTCGTCGGTGCGTCGACCGATTCCGAGCTCCGCTCCTTTCTGTGCGTCCAACGTGGGATGCGGTGTTCCGAGTGCATTGGCGATGACTGCTGGAACCAGTTCTTCGTCGGGTGCAATCCAGCGGTCCGCTGAAGCGGGTGCCGGCGGTGGGCTGCCGTCCGGCATCGGGGTGGGCACTTCGCCCAACGAGAGGTACTCGGCGAAACGACGCGCTGACAAACCCTCCGCGGCGCACGCAAGCAGTGCCAGAAACGCACGTCCTGCCGGGTCCGGTCGGACGGCTCCTCGCGCGAAATGGGCCGGAATACCGGCTCGCGCGAGCGCCTCTTCCAGGTGCGGGCGGTAGTCGTGAGGGTTGTGGAGCAGGATCGCCATTCGATCGAACGCGATCCCCTCTTCACCGAAGCGAAGCATGCGACGCGAGATCTCGATCGATTCTCGGC
>JAJDAM010000816.1 GCA_029261905.1 Deltaproteobacteria bacterium | reverse complement strand
GGTGGCGAAATAGGTGCCGGGCGCGTCGTAGCTGTGTGACGTCGCACAGTGTACGGTCGAAGCGGTTCCGTCGATCCCGTCGACCGGCAGCCCAAACGCTCCGCTCCCGTCGAGGTCCCACGCGACATCGACGATCTTGCCCGCACCCGGCGGCACCTCGGCGCTCATCTCGAGTGTGACGGGCTCGCCCGTGCTCACCCCTGCCCGAACTCCGCCGTTGGCCGTGGCTCGGACCACGGGTTGGATGCCGCCGCGCTCCGTTGCGCCATCGGGCAGGATCACCTTGCCGTCGCGGAGTTCGAAGCTCGTCCCCGCCGGTTCGACACCGTCTTCGACCCACGCGACGAGGTCGAGCAGCGACGGTTCGATGATCGGCCGGTAATCGACGATCCAGGTCGTCGTGGCTCGGCCGGGCGCCGAGCTGAGCATGAAGGGCGGGATGTGTTCGGCGTTCTCGGTCCAGCGCAAGCGGAACTGCCGGGCCGCTTGCTCGGGCCCCCGCACGGCCTCGACGGCCTTCTTGTAGACGCCACCCTCCGGCGGCCACAGCGAGTTGTCGTGCGTATGGTGGATCCACAGCAGCTTGCCGTCGTATTGGCCCGAGTAGGGCACGCCCATCAGCGGTGACTGCAGTGGCACCCCGTGCTGGGGATAGAGCGGCTTGCCGTCCGTGCGCAGGAAGTCGAACAGCGCGTCGTCTTCGGCGACGTGGTGGCGGTAGTAGTAACAGAAGGCCAGGAACGCCCGATTGCAGACATGCACCGCGTCACCGGGCGCGACGTCGGTGAAACGTTGCAGGTTCGCCTCGCGCCGGCCGTCGCAGAACAGCACGTCGCCGGCGTGCGACATGCAGTACAGCGATCGCCCCGCCGCCTTGCCGCCGGTGATTCGGACACCCGTGCCCAGCAGGTAGCCGCGCTCGACACCCGCGAGTTGGACGGCCATCGGCAGTGCGGCCTGCCCGCCCATCATCCCCATCAGCAGCGCCATCGTCCGGGCCGAGGCGTACTCGTCGCCGGCAAAGGCCGGATCGTTGATGATGTCATTCGCGGTCAGCACGCGTTCGACGGTCGTGTGGAGATCGATGAGGTCGCCCTCGACGTGCGCGGGCTCGTCGTGCCCGACGTAGCCCGGCTGGCTCCAGAACGCTTCGAAGTACTCGGGATCCTCGTCTTCCTGAAGCAGGTCGGCGATCGACGTCCACAACCACATCTGACCCATCGGGTGGCCGATCATGAACTCGTCGCCGCGCGGGTACCCGAGCCGGTACAGATTGGAGAGTTCTTCGCGCTGATGCGACGAGAGCCCGTCGAAGGGGTTACCGCTACCGCCGGGAGCTGTGGCGTCGACGACTTCTGCGAGCTGGTCGCCGAGCAGTCGCTGCACGTTGAACATGGCAGAGAACACGACCGGCTGGGCACTGCGTACACACGAAGTCGTACCGTGGGGCTCGACGTTGCCGCCACCCATGAACGGCATGGCTCCGTCATAGACACCATCCGCGTACTCGAGACACAGCGGAGATCGTCGAGCGCCCCCGCTGCCGCCCCACACGTAGGCGTGGTGGGGCGGCTCGCCGTAGATCTGGGTGGCGAGGTGTTTCGAAAAGCGCGCCGACTCGATGCTCGCGCGATGCCCGTACAGGGTCGGGTCGTCGCCGCCCTTGGGGTCGACATCGTCACCGATGTGACCGGAGTTCGATTCGACCATGTAGCCACCGAGTCGGGCGAGCATGGCCAGGCCGCCGCCGAGGATCTCGCCCATCAGGCCGGCAAAGGCGTCCTCGTGGCCAGCGTGCGCGCCCTCCAGCGGGTGGAACAGACGTCCCCGATATTCCGGGCCCGTCGGAAAATAGAACGTGAAGCGCGTGTCGGTCCCGGTGAACCCGCCGTGGACGTGACGGTACGCGATCGGCGACGCGCGCATTTCGTCGAGGTCGAGGAACGGGGTGCCGAAGAACGGGTCTGCCGAAGCGTACTGCTCTACTTCGAGTCGGGGGTTCATCGCGGATACGTCTTGGCGGGCAGTCGCGCGACGGCGCTCAGTACCTCCGCTTGATAGGCCTTTCCCCGCTCGTTGACGAAGTCCAACACATTGAGCGAAGTGGGTACGTAACCAAACCCGATTTCGGATTGCGGATGCCACTGAAAGATCGACCCACCGAGTCCCATCCAGCCGACGAAACCCTCTCTGCCGATATTGAGGGCGGCATCGAGTTTGCTGCCGGTCCATGTCGGCTTGGCAAACAGAGCGACACCACCCTGCGTGAACGTGGTAGCGCCGAAACCCATATCCGCCTCGATGGGCGCATCGTGCATGGCCTGCCAGGCTTCCCGGGTCAGGTATTCCCTTCCGTCCCATCTCCCGCCTGCGGACATCATGGCAGCAATCTTGGCCAGACCTCTCGCGGAGCAGTTTGCATTGGCAGAAGGGGTTTCACCCATTGCAAACGCGGGGTCGTTGAAGAAATCCATGCGCCGCATTCCCTTGATGGGCTGCGGAGCACCCGCGGTCGTTCTTTTTCGCACAGCCGGAATCATCCGCACGATGAGGCTCAGGATTTGAAAGATATTTCGTTCCATCCTTCGCTTGAGAAACTTCGGCTTCAGGCTCTGCAGCAGCTGAAAGAGGAATCCGAGCGGAGCGACTTTGGAAGTACGACCCAGTTCGCTTTCGCTGACCCCGATGACCGCGTCTACCTCGAGCGGCTTGCTGATGTCTTCATGGAGGAATTCACCGATGGTTCGACCGGCGGGATCGATTCGGCGAAAGACCTCGTTCACGATCCAGCCTCGGGTGACCGCATGATATTCCCGTCTGCTCTCGCCTTCTTTGCGGAACTTCTGTGGATGCTGCTCGATCACACGACCGACGTTGTTCAGCTTGATGTTCTCCGTGAGCAGATCCTTCGCGTCCAGAGTGACATCGAAGGCGGCCATACCGGCTTCGTGGCGCATGAGTTCGGCGACAGTCAGGTCGTGCTTGCCATTTCCACCGAACTCCGGCCAGTATTCGGTGACCTTCGCGTCGTAGCGGAGCAGCCCTTTGCTCACGAGCGACGCCATTGCGATCGCTTCCAGGCTCTTCCCGCTGCTGAAGACGTTGACCAGCGAATCCGGTGAGAAGCTGGTGTCCTCGATCGCCGAGGCCCACAGGTCGACGACTTTCTCGCCTCGATGATAGACGCAGAGTTGAGTGTTCCTCTCCTCCAATGTCTGCATGTTGTGTTCGTACAGACTTCTGACGGACTCGAAGCCGGGCGCTACCGTGCCCTCGATTCGACACTGCTCGTTGGAATCGCTGTTCATCGTTTTGCTCCGGGAATGAGAGCGGAGAGCATAGAGCGGGCATTCAGCTCTGGCATGCCCCGAACGCGGCCCTTCGCCGAGGCGGTGTCGAGCTCCAGCGTTTCGGAATATCCCGTTCGGGTGATTGGCTGGGTAGCCGCCTAACAGGGCCGTCTGGATCTCCAGATCCTCGATATTGAAGAAACAACCACTGCCCGGTGCCGCCACGCCCCGTTCGAGCGTGGCGGCCGAGAACGCCGAGAGCGCTACCATGTGCGCTTGCGTGGAAGGGGCAGATCGCTCCGTTGGAGACGTGCAGCATGTCTGCGCAGCGAGACTGGACACCTGGCATAGGGCAAGGCTGGCTGCGACTCGCCGCTCCATTTGCTCTCGTGATCTCGCTGGGTCTCGTGGTCGTCACGCCGGGTATCTACCTGTTGAACGGCATGCGCGCCTACGTCGGCGGTGAGAGCCTGTTTTCGAAGAGCCAGAAGACCGCCACTCTCCATCTCACTCGCTATGGCTACACGCGTGATCTGGCCGAGTGGGACCGCTACGCGACGTACATTCCGCAACTGCTCGCGCCGGGGCGCTCGCGCTCGGCGCTGCTGCGCGACCCGCCCGACCTCGAAGGTGTCCGGGAAGCATTGCTGCAGATCGGCAACGATCCCGACGATTTGTCCGGGATGATTCGTGTCGTCGAATTCGCGAATTGGTTGCCCGGCGTGGATCAGATGCTCCGGACCTGGGACAGGGCGGCGGCGCAGCTGACGGACCTGACACAGACCGCGCAGAGCCTGCACGACGAGATCGAATCACCGGGCGCACGCAACGAGCGGATCACGGATCTCCTCGCCGAACTGGCCGTCATTGACGAGAATCTCGGTCGGACCGAGAACGAGTTCTCGCTCGTGATGGGATCCGCAGCACGCGCTCTCGTCACGATCGTCGTCGCGACGGCATGGGGTGCTGGGATCTTGTTGTTTGCGATTGGAGTGCTCGCCGCGCGGCGTTTCGCGAGTACGGATCGGCGGCGGGAGGCTGCCTTCCGATCGATGATCGACCACGCGAGCGACATCATCACGATCATCGATCCGGAGGGTCACGTGCTCTTCAACAGCGCGGCGGCAGGGAACGTCCTCGGCTACTCGCGTGCGGACATCGAGGGCACATCGGCGTTCGATCGGATCCATCCGGACGACGTCGAACGTGTTGTCACGGGACTCGAGACCACCTCCGAGGTACCGACGACGGTCGAGTATCGCTTTCGGGCACGCGACGGGGGCTATCGAATCCTCGCCTCCCGTGGAAAACCATTCGAATTGCCGGACGGCACCGATGGCCTCGTGGTGAACTCACGAGATTTGACGGTCGAGCGCCACCTCGAGCAGCGGCTCAGCGAGACGGAACGAATGGAGAGCGTCGGTCGGCTCGCCGGTGGTGTCGCGCACGATTTCAACAACCTCATCAGCGTGATCGCCAGCACGCTGGCGTTGATGCGAAGAAGCTCGACGCTGGGTGCGGAGGCCTCCGCGGAGTTCGACGTCATGGAATCCGCGTGTAAGAGCGCCGGCGAGATCACGGGTCAACTGCTGACGTTCGCTTCGCGGGAAGTATTCGAGCCCAGAGAACTGGACGTGAACGCAATGCTGCGCGAGTTGCATCCGATGTTGCAGCGCGTCTGCGAAGGTCCCATCGAACTCATGCTGGACCTGTGCGAAGAGGCTGCTGTCGTCGCGGTCGATCGCTCGCAGATCGAGCGCTTGATCCTGAATCTTGCCGTCAACGCGACGGAGGCCATGTCGACTGGGGGCACGATCACGATATCGACGCGTACAAAAGTCCTTTCGGGCGAACCAGCGGACGAACTCGCGTCCGGCGCCTATGTCCAGATCGATGTCGCCGACACCGGAGGCTCGATGAGCGAAGAGGTGCGCGCCCATCTGTTCGAGCCGTTCTACACGACGAAAGAAGGGGGGACGGGGCTCGGGCTCTCGATCTGCTATGGCATCGCCACGAGGCACGATGGATCGATCCGCGCGGAGGTCGAAGCAGGCAAGGGCACGTGCTTTACGACCCTCTTGCCGCGGATCGAGCGCGCAGCGCCGGCGATGGTTCGCACAGCCATTTCTGAGGCCGCGACCACGCAGCGTACCAAGGAGACCATTCTATTCGTGGAAGACGAGCCCCAGCTTCGCCGCGTGTTGGCGCGATTCCTGGAGGGGGCAGGGTACCGGGTGATCGATGCGGCCGATGGAGAGGCGGCACTGCGTCTCTTTGAATCGTCCGGGGCGATCGACGTCCTGATGACAGATGTGTCGCTGCCGGGCATGGGTGGCCGCGAGCTGGCCGATCGGGTTCGGCAGCTCCGCCCAGGCATGCCTGTCGTATTCATGTCGGGCTATTCGGAGGACGCGCTGATGCGAGAGCAGGTCGAGGCCGGTCGCGCGCACTTCATCGCAAAACCCTTCGCGCTGCCTGCGTTGGAGAAGCGCGTGCGCGAGATCCTCGATCAGAGCGAACGGGTGCAGCCGAGAGCGTGACGGCGTGCCGGAAGTGCGTCGTCACGAACCCGGTGGCGTGTTCCGTCGGGCGACCGAGGGACGGGGCTTTGCGATTCGGAGCAGGCCGAGTGCAGCGAGCGCCGCGAGCACGGAAGCCGCGGCGCCCGGCTCGGGGACTTCGACGACAAACGTGTGTTCGGCGAGGATCGGCGCGACGCCTCCCTCGCGGAACGGATTGACACTGTCGTGAAAGAACGCGGATTCGACGATGAGCGGCGCCGCCGCCTCCGGCCCCGTCGTCACCGGCGAAATCAGCGCCCGCGAGGGCTTGCCCGGCAGCAGGATGGGAATCTCGTAGGGGCTGCTTCCGGTCGTAGCCTGGCGGTACTCGGAGTTCGCCACCTCGAACGGCGCGTCGTATTGGATCTCGACTTCGAATGCCTGCACCGAAACAGGGTCTCCGGCCCCATCTTCGACTGTGAGCCGCAGCGTGCTGCCCTCGATCTCGGGTGTGTCGGGGCGGAACGTCGTCGGCGGGAGGTCGTCCAACGGCCACCGGGTGCTGCCGACGATCTCGTTGCCGCCCGCGAGATCATCGGGGCCGTAGCGGCCGTCGCCGTCCAGGTCGTGGTAGAAGCCCCGGTCGATGAACAGGCAGTCGATGCCGAAGACCATCGCGTTGGTATCGATGAAGTCGCAGGGAAGCGTGTCGAAGAAGCTGGCGACCGACCCATCCGTCGACAACGTGGTGTAGACCCGATTGAAGTTGTCGAGGGCGACGGGGGCACCTTCCAGCGAATCGTACACCGTCGATGAGCCGACGACGTCCGAGACCTGCCA
>JAJDAM010000815.1 GCA_029261905.1 Deltaproteobacteria bacterium | reverse complement strand
CCGCAACGGCGCCGGCAATTCTTGGAGGCAGAACGCGAGCGACCGGGTGGCCGCAAGATCCTGCCGGCGCAGCCTGGATCGATCGGTCTCGGCTCGATTCCGGCCTACCAGTACGTCAGCCGAGTTCGCGAGGCAGCGTTCTACCGCGCTGGGTACGACGCGGAAATCAACGCGATGGACGAACAGATCGGCCGTCTGCTCGACGGCATCGAGGAGCGTGGTCTGAACGACCGGGCAGTCGTCGCATTCGGTGTCGATCACGGTGAATCGCTCGGCGAATCGGATTACTGGTTTGCACACGGTGAACATCTGACGGACGTGCTGGTTCGCGTCCCGTTGTTCTTCCGGATTCCCGGGCACCCAGCGGGACGACGCGACGACGTGGTGTCGCTGGTCGACCTGTATGGGACGCTCGTCAACCTGCTCACCGGCGAACCCCCAGCCGAAAACCCCCACGGTCGCGACCTGTTCGAGGATGGAGCCTCGGGACGGGCGAGCACTCCCTACATGGCGACCCTCGGTGCCTCGCGTGTTGCGCGGCATGGCCTGGTCGATGGGGGGTTCAAATGGATCGTCAGTGAAATCGACGGGGTCGAGACAGGCCGGCTGTACCCGCTCGGCGACGATGACACCGACGTCACGGAGTCGAAACCGGGGGTCGCGGCACGCATGCGCGAGCGAATGGCCGAGGTGCAAGGTGGCCTCGATCGCAGCATCGCCGAACGCAGGCCCGACCTCAGCGACGACGACCGCGAGAAATTGCGGGCGTTGGGATACATCGATGACTGACGCTGCAGACGGTGTTCAGGCGTTCTGCCTGCGGATACTCGAGTGCGGTGAGCTTTCGGTGAAGCTCGAGCCACCGCGTGCATCCGATGGGGATCGGGCCACCGCGCCACCCATCGTGATCGATTGGCCTGCGCGAAGCAAAGGACTCGAACTCGCGGGCGGTTCGAACCCGCTCCCCCGACCGGGCGCGTTGAGTGAGCCGAAGGCACGAGCCGAATGCCTGGCGCGTTTCGCCCATCACGAGTTGATGGCTGTAGAGCTGTTCGCGTGGGCGCTGCTGCGCTGGCCCACGATGCCTTCGGCGATGCGTGCCGGTTTCGTCGGTGTGCTGGCGCAAGAGCAGGTTCACTGCTCGTTGTATCTCGAGCGGTTGGCCGACCATGGCCATGTACTGTCGGATTTCACCCTCTCGGATTATTTCTGGAAACACACGCCCGCAATCGCGGCGTCCCCGAATGGCCCAGCCGCCTTCTTGTGCGCGATGGGCTTGACGCTCGAACAGGCGAATCTCGATTTCACGTTGGTGTACCGCGATGGGTTTCGCGAAGCGGGCGACGAGCGGTCTGCCGAAGTCTGCCAGTTGATCCACGATGAAGAAATCGATCACGTCCGACTCGCAGCGCATTGGCTTCGCGAGCTCGCTCCCGATGTACCGACAGACGTCGAGCGCTATCGCAGCGCAGTTCCCTTTCCGCTGTCGGCAGCACGCGCGAAGGGGCGCAGATTCGATCGCGCCAGTCGCCGCAAGGCCGGGCTGAGCGACGAATTCATCGAATACGTCCGAACCGCGCGTTCGTCTCAGGAACAGCCAGAGCAACTGAAGCGATGACCGGAACCCTGTTGATTCCGAACATCGGAGCGGACGAGAGCCTGGGCTTTTCGCAGAGCGACGACGGCCGTGCGGAATCGGCTCAGTACGCACAAGCGGCGGAATTCGGGGATGTCGTCGACCCGGTGCTGCAGACTGCAGCGCTTTGGAGATTGCTCTTTGGTTCCGAAGCGCGCTTCGACGGAGCGAGCCAGATCCCCGACTTCTGGCCGATCGAATTCGGAAGGCGCTCGCGGGACCCGGTCTTCGGCTGGCTCGACGCACCCGCGGCGGCCTGGCTCAATACCACCGCGTCAGAGCAAGCTGCCAGCGAACGGGGTCATCGATTGCTGGGAGCACCATCGGCCGTCGTGTCCTCCGTACACGATAAAGCGTTTTCACATCGAGTGGCCGCATCGGAGGGATATCTGCCGAGCCAACTGGACTCGCTCGTGGAAGTGCTCGAGCCGGCGGCACTTCGCAATGCAGCGGGTGCACGCAGTTGGATCGTCGATAGCGTCGGCCGTTGGCCGGATTGGACCGAGCGTCGATTCACTTTGAAACCGCGATTCGGAACCAGTGGACGTGGTCGGGTGGCGGGAACCGGAGAACGCATCGCTGCCGGCGACGGTGGGTTTCGAAGACTCGCCGACTCGGGAGGCGCGATGCTCGAGCCCTGGTTGCGCCGTAGTTGCGACTTGTCGGCCCAGATGTGGATCGAACCCGACGGGCAGGTCGTGCTGCTCGGAACGACCGAACTCGTCGTCGCACCGTCGGGCCTCTACCGTGGACACCGAGGAACCGTGGACAGCCGTGGGCGAGTCCATACTGCAAGCCGCTACGACGAGCCACTGCGCGAAGCCGCCGCTGCCGTGGCTCGCGCCGCTTTCGCGGAGGGCTATTGGGGGCCCTGTGGCCTCGATGCATTCGCATTCCGCGCCGACGGCCGCGACGTGTTTCGCCCGATTGTCGAATTCAATGCGAGGTTCACGCTCGGAACAGTGGTCGTCGGTTTGCTGCGGCGAGCGTTACCCCGTATCCGCGACGTGCTGTCGCTCGATCCCGGCGGCCTGCGTTCATTCTACTTCGGACTGGCGGAACCGGAGGTCGGCTGGACGCAACCCGATCGAGGGTTGCTCGTGCTCTTGTCATCCGGAGAGACGAACTCGCGACCCGCGGAAGCACCCGTAGCGGGTACGCCAGGACCGGGTCTGGTGCTGGCCATGGACGGCGAAGCCCTCGATCGACATCTCGAACCCCGTGCGGATGCAGGTCGCGAGTGAATCCCCGCGTTTCGTCGTTTCTCGCGATCTTGCTGTCGATCTGCGCGATCGGGTGCACGAATACGGTGGTCGAGCGCTCGGCTCGCAAGACGGAGCCTTCCGACGCGTTCGAGCAGCACATGAAGCGGGCTGCGCGCTTTCATCGACAGAACCTGATACCCACGGCGAATCGACACTACACGGCGGCGATTCGAGAGGCGCAGGCGTTTGCTCCGGATGATCCGAGACGTTCGCTCGCGCACTCGCAGCGCGCGGAGTTGCGGCTTGCGATCGGCGACTACGAGGGAGCCGAATCGGACTATCGAGCCAGCATCAAAGTCGAGCGCTCGCGAGCGCGCACCGCCGCGAGCCTGGATCTTTCGAACGTGCTCAACAATCTGGCTGTCTTTCTGATCGACCTGGATCGAATCCCTGAAGCGGTCCCGCTGCTTCAGGAGGCCATCCGGATTCGCGTCGAGGTCTACACTGAGCGCCATCCGGCGGTTGCTGCGCTGGTGCAAAACCTCGCCGATTCGCAGCGGCGCGTCGGCAACTTTCCCGTAGCCGAAGAATTGTTCGTTCGCGCGCTTTCGATCTACGTGTACTTCGGCGACGAGTTTTTTCGCGAGGCGTCGATTGCACAGAACGGACTGGCACTCGTCTTCGCGGCGACGGACCGTCCGGAGGAAGCCGAGCAGATCCACACCGCTGCGATCCGTTTATCGATCAAAGCGGGCGGCGAACACAACCCGGATATCGGAGTGTTCTCGCGAGACCTGGCGAACCTCTACGCCCAGGAAGGTCGGACGCAAGAAGCCGAGGAGTTGTACCAGGGCTCGATCACGATCTTTCGCGACAAGCTCGGCGAGAAGAGCTACCAGCTCAGCAAGACCTATCGCGACTACAGTAAAATGCTGGAATCCGTCGGCCGGCGGCGCGAATCGGCGTACTTCGAGGCGCGAGCGGCCGCGACGGGCTACTAGCAACGCGGGCTGCCGGCAACGGCGACTGGCCCAGCGGCGACTGGCAAGAACAGGAGGCTCCAGCGAATCATGTGGCTGATCTTCCTTCACGGACCTCCTTCCGACGCGATTCCGTGACAGACCTGCAAGCAACGGCGGCTTCGGGACAGACGCCGAGACTCTACAAACTCGAAGCG
Organism: Deltaproteobacteria bacterium; assembly: GCA_029261905.1. Classification (GTDB taxonomy): domain Bacteria; phylum Myxococcota_A; class UBA9160; order UBA9160; family SMWR01; genus JAJDAM01. The sequence goes on along the minus strand of JAJDAM010000815.1, from coordinate 6,113 downwards.
CTTCGAGGCTTCGCCGCCATCTATGTGGTGGCCCATCACTCGTTGCCGGCGCATTTTCATCGGTTCGGGATCGACTGGGGATACCTGATCCGTTTCGGCCAGGAAGCGGTGATCCTGTTCTTTCTGCTCTCGGGCTTCGTGATCCACTATTCGTACCAGAACGCGTCGGATCGCTCGTTTCGAACCTACTTCCTGAAGCGGTTCACACGGATCTACATCCCGCTGCTGTTCGTGTTTCCGATGACCTACGCGTTCGTCAGCTATCACGTCGGGAAACCGGTCGATCCCGACTGGACGACGCTGGTTGGGAATCTGTTGATGGTGCAGAACCTCGCGAACTGGGGGCAGGAGGTCATCGTCAAGCCGTACATGTTGAACAAACCACTCTGGTCGCTGACGTATGAGTGGTGGTTCTACATGCTGTATTTTCCGCTTGCATCGCGCATCGCCGACAGCGATCGCCGTACGCGTGTCGTACTGCTCACATCGATCGCGGCCGCGTTCTGTTACCTGCTGCTGCCGAACATCGTGCCCCGCACGCTGATGTACCTCGGCCTGTGGTGGTGTGGAGTGGCGCTGGCAGAACTGTTCCTGCGCGGAGAGCGAATCGATCTGCGCGCAATTCGGTTGCCTCTCATCACGTTGGTCATCATCGATTCGATCCTGGCTTTCAATCTGTGGTGGAATTTCGATCTCCTTCCCGAAGCCAGTCTCAGCACTTCTCCGTTGATCGAGTTGCGTCATTTCGGGTTCGCGACCGTCGCGTTGATTGCGGCCGTCTGCTGGCACCGGTTCGATTGGATCGGGTTCGACAGGCTGTTCAAGCCGTTTGCAGTGCTCGCACCGATCTCGTACGGGATGTACGTCAGCCACTATCGGATCGTTCACCAGCGCGCGTACCTGGAGTTCATCGGCAACCCGGTTTTCGAATGGGCGGCCTCCATCGCGCTTCTGATCGCCGTCGCCACGTTGATCGAGCGCGTCGCCTACCCACGAATTCGCAACTGGGTTCTGCCGCGTCGCTAGCTTGAAACGGGGTTGTTCGCGCGATCTTCGCGCGGGGGGTCGGTCTTTCGCGGACCGAATGCAGAACTCCTTTGACATGGGTCCAGCCGTCGCTTCACAATGGCGATTGACTGGTCACTCTGGAGTACTTGATGTCCCAGCTCTTCGCCCGCCACCCAGCTAGCGCAACGATCGCATCGCTAGCCGCTGTATTGGCCGTGCTCGCTGCGGGCCCGGCACTCGCGGTGTACGAGAACTTCGAGGCGGGCCATGTTCGGCCGCTCGCATTGTCTCCCGATGGCAGTCGGCTCTTTGCGGTCAACACCCCAGACAACCAGCTCTCGATCTTTGCAGTCACGGCAGCAGGCATGGATCTCGTCGGCGAGGTTCCCGTCGGCTTGCGACCGGTTGCGCTCGCCGTAATCGAACTCGGTGGAGGGGCCCTCGAAGTCTGGGTCGTCAACCACCTTTCGGACAGCGTGAGCATCGTCGCAATCGATGGCACTGACCCCTCGAAGAGTCGGGTTCGCAAGACGCTTCTGGTTGGCGACGAGCCGCGCGACATCGTGTTGGGCGGTGCCAACTTCGCGTTCATCACGACCGCGCGCCGCGGGCAGCACGACACCGTGCCGGCGGCCGACCTGTCGACAGCCGGCACGCCGCGTGCGCTGGTCTGGGTATTCGATACCGGGAATACCGGCGCGGGGATCGGCGGCACTCCCGTCAACGTGATCGAACTGTTCACCGATACCCCGCGAGGTCTCGCCGTCAGCACGGACGGAAACACCGTATACGCCGCGGGTTTCCGCTCGGGCAACCAGACGACGGTCATCAACGAGGACGACGTTGCATCGGGCGGGGGCGTCCCGGCGTTTCCGCCTGGATCGACGGCGGGCGCGCCCGATACGAGCCTGATCGTCAAGTTCGACGGTGTGAACTGGGTCGATGAAGCGGACACGAACTGGAGTTCGGATGTCCCCTTCTCACTGCCGGACCGCGATGTATTTCTGATCGACACGACCCTCAATCCGCCCGCGCTGGCGGGCGGTACCAACAGCATCTCTGGGGTCGGCACGAACCTGTTCAATCTCGCGGTCCGACCCGACAACGGGAAGCTCTACGTCACGAACATGGAGATGCGCAACGAGGTGCGATTCGAGAATCTTGTCGGCGTCGACGTTGGGCTGCAGGCGCATGTCGCGGAAACACGCATCACGGTGATCGATGGGACGGTCGTTCCCCCGGACCCGATTCACCTGAATGCACATGTCGACTACAGCGTCGCCACCGGAACACCATCGGAGCGGGACCAGAGCCTGTCGATGCCGCTGGATCTCGTCTTCGACAACGCGGGGTCGACGGTGTACGTCGCCGCATTCGGATCCTCGAAGGTCGCGGTGCTCGACACCACCGCACTCGAAGCGGGCACCATCAGCAGCGACCGGATCGACGTCGCGGGTGGACCGAGTGGCCTTGCGCTCGATGAAGTGCGCGACCGGCTGTACGTGATGAGCCGTTTCGACAACCGCGTGACGATCATCGCCGGGCCCGCGAATCCGGTGGGCCGCACCGAACTCGCAACGGTCGACCTGCACACCCCAGAGCCGACGGAGGTTCTGGCGGGGCGGCGATTTCTATACGACGCGAACTTCAGTTCGGGGCACGGCGACGCGGCGTGTGGCACCTGCCATCTGTTTGGCGACATGGACAAGCTTGCATGGGATCTGGGGAACCCGACGGGAAGCATCGAGCCGAACACCAACTCGAACATCCTGCAGGTCCTGTTCGGGTTCGGCGGCGGGCTGAGTGACTTTCATCCCCTCAAGGGCCCCATGACGACCCAGAGCCTGCGCGGCCTGACGGGGCAGGGACCGTTGCATTGGCGTGGTGACATGACGAACGCCGTCGACGAGTTCGACGACGTCACGAACTTCGAAGGCTTCAGCGAAGCCTTCGTCTCGCTTCTCGGCCGCGCGACGGAACCGTCCGCGTCGGAGTTCGCCGAGTTCAGCGATTTCGTGCTGACCCTCGAGTACCCGCCGAATCCGATCCAGGACCTGGCCGACGTGGGAACGGCCTCGGTGATCGCAGGCGAGAACGCTTTCGAAAATGCGCCGACCGGGGGTGGGGTGATTGCGTGCGGCCCGTGCCATTCATTGCCGACGGGGACCAACGGATTCACGCTCGATTCGACCCTCGTCGACGTGGGGAATCAGGGCATGAAGATTCCCCACCTGCGCAACGCGTATGACAAAGTGGGTGCCTACAGAGCGGCGGGCGATCAGGTGAGCGGCTTCGGCTTCCTCCACGACGGCAGCGACTACAGCATGTTCGATTTCCTGAGCATCTCCGCGTTCCAGTTCAGCGGAAGTCAGAAGACGGACATCGAGAATTTCCAGATGACGATCGACACGGGCTTCAAGCCGATCGTCGGCCAGCAGATTTCGGCCGATGATGGCAATTTCAACAACGCGGCGATCATCGATCGAATCGATCTCATGGTTGCGCAGGCGAATCTCGGCAATGCGGATGTCGTCGTGAAAGGGATCGCTGCCGGCCAACCGCGCGGCCTCGTGTACGTCGGCGGCGGCCAGTTTCAACCGGATCGCGCCGGCGACCCGAATCTGACCACCGCGCAGGCGCGTACGCTCGCGGCCGTCGTCGGACAGGAGCAGGTCTTCACGGCGGTACCGGTCGGGACCGGCACCCGGATCGGCGTCAACCGCGACGAGGACGCGCTTCTCGATGGCGACGACAATTGTCCGGGGGTTCCGAACAATGCCCAGACCGACACCGATACCGACGGGCTCGGTGATCCATGCGATCCGACGCCGCTTCCCGAGCCGAGCACGGTGATGGTTCTGATCGCGGGTGTCTGCGCTTTGAAGGTGATGGAGCGCCGCCGCCGTCTTTCCTGACTCGGATCGATCGCTGCAGGCCGGTGTTCAGCGAAGGCCGAAGACCCGTGCCAGGAATGCGTACTGGTCGGCGATGTGGTCGATGCGCATCCACGTCGGCATCCCTGCTCCGTGCCCTGCTCGGGTTTCTACCCTCAGCAGGATCGGGTTGTCGCAGCTCTGCACGCGTTGCAGTTCGGCGGTGAACTTGTAGCTGTGCCACGGCACGACCCGGTCATCGTGGTCTGCCGTCGTAACGAGTGTCGGCGGGTAGCAGGTACCTGACGAGAGGTTGTGGACCGGCGAGTACGCGCGCAGTGCGTGGAACTGCTCTTCATCCTCGCTCAGCCCGTAGTCTGAGGACCACTGCCGCGCGTTGGCGCTTGCCGTGTGGTATCGGAGCATGTCCAGCACTCCGACACCGGGCAGTGCCGCGCCAAACAGATCTGGACGCTGGGTCATCACGGCTGCGACCAGCAGGCCGCCGTTCGAGCGCCCTTGAATGGCCAGCTTGTCACGCGATGTGATGTTCTGCTCGATGAGGTACTCGGCTGCGGCGATGAAGTCGTCGAAGACATTCTGCTTCTCGAGCTTCGTCCCGGCTCGATGCCACGCCGTGCCGTATTCACCGCCACCGCGCAGGTTCGCGATCGCCATCACGCCGCCCATCTCCAGCCAAACGACGAGGTCGTTTCGGTAGGACGGTGTGAGTGGGACATTGAATCCGCCATAACCGTAGAGCAGGGTGGGGTTCGTCGCGTCGTAGATCATGTCGCGAGCGTGGATCAGAAACATCGAAACGCGCGTGCCGTCCGCAGATCGATAGAAGACCTGTCGTGTCTCGAAACGGTCCAGATCCACCGGGATCTCGGGTTTGCGAAACAGCGAACTCCTGCCGGTCGCGATGTCGTAGCGGTAGAGAGTCGTCGGTGTGGTGAAGCTCGAGAAGCTGTAGAAGGTCTCTGTCTGCGAGATCTCGCCGCCGAAGCCACCGACGCTACCGAGTCCGGGAAGCTCGACGTCCCCTACCGGCCTTCCGTCGAGTTCGTGGACCGACACCTTCGAGCGCGCATCCTCGAGATACTGCAGCACGAGGCGCCCGCCGACGACGGTCGCAGAATCGAGCGATTGGGGTTGCTCCGCGACGATCTGCTGGATGTGGCCTCGATCGATGTCGACCGCGATCACGCGACCCCTTTCGGCGGCGAGTGTCGTGTGAAAGTAGAATCGACTCCCCACGTTGCCGAGGAAGTGGTAGAGCGCATCCCAATCGTCGAACAGCCTCACTACGGGATCGTCGGCGCCGGCAGCCTGCAGGTCCTGGTAGTAGACGCCATTGAAATCCCAACCGTCGGCGATCGAGTACACCAGATACCTGCCGTCCTCGCTGAGTTCGGCGTAAGGATTTCGGTTATCGTGATCGGTCACCCGATAGACGAATGCGTCCGCGCGCTGTGGGCGACCGATCTCGTGGAAGAAGACCTCGACCTGCTTTCCGCCGTCAGCGACCCCCTCGTCGTCCTGTGGATACCGGCTGTAATAGAAACCGCGACTGTCGCGCGTCCAGGAGACGTGCGTGAACTTCGTGTGCTCGATGCGATCGGAGAGATCTTTTCCGGTTGCGACGTCCCGCACCTTCCAGGTCTTCCAATCGGAGCCAGCGGCAGAGATCGAGTATGCCACGAGATTGCCGTCTGGACTCGGCTCGAACCGAGCGAGCGACGTAGTCGCGTCGGCGCTCCACACATTCGGGTCGATCAGCGAGCGCGGCTCTGCGGACGTGTTCTCTGCGACGAACAAGACGTCCTGATTCTGCAGTCCGTCGTTTCGCCGGTAGAAGGTTCGTCCGCCGCGCTGTACTGGTAGTCGAAACCGCTCGACATCCCAGAGGGAAACCAGGCGTGAAATGATCCGCTGTCGCGCCGCCACCGATTCGAGATAGGGAATCGCGAGCGCGTTCTGCGCCTCGACGAACTCGGTGACATCCGAATCGTCGAGCACTTCCAACCAACGGTACGGGTCGGCGACTTCGACACCGAAGTAGTCGTCGACTTGGCTTCCACGCGCCGTGTCCGGGTACGTCCGGGCCGGGCTGACAGAGTCACGATCGTCGCTGAGCGATTGGCAGCCGTTCGCGAACAGGACGAACCAACCCACGGCTGCGATTCTGGCGAGGCGCACAGCGCGATCATATCAGCTCACGGAAAATGG